>NZ_DBNGPQ010000047.1:0-165181 GCF_057122925.1 Umezawaea sp.
CCGGCGCCGGGTGCGGGCCCGTCGCGCGAGCAGCGGTCAGGGGGAGACGGCCTGGCCCTCGTTCTCGGCGACGCCGGGGTTGTTCGCGAAGTTGTCGCGCCACTCGGCCCACTTGTAGCCGAGGCCCTTGTCGGTCACGTACGACGCGCCCCAGCCGGTGCTGTTGAACCGGTTGTCGACGGCCCGCATGTTGCGGCCGTACTTGTTGCCGAAGCCCGCTTCCAGGCCGAGATTGTAGCCGCCGCCCTCCAGCAGGTTGCCCTCCAGGGTGACGTTGTCGATGTCGCCGCCGTAGGTCTGGATGAACATGGCGCCGGTGTCGTTCCCGGTGGAGCAGTCGATCCGGTTGTTGCGGAAGACCAGCCGGCGCTCGGGGTTCGAGCCGGTGGGGAAGTCGCGGACCGTGGCGCCGTCGTTGTGCGAGTCGCCGCCCGCGCGCAGCTTGGTCACGTAGTTGCCCTCGGCGACCGCGTCGAGCGTCTTGCCGGTGTTGAAGAAGCAGATGCCGGAGCCCATGCCGTGCACGTAGTTGCGCTGGAGCGTGGCGACGCCGAGGAACGCGCACGACTTCGCGATCGTCGTGGCGGACAGCTTCGAGCCGTCGATCTCGGAGTCGCGGATGGTGACGGGGCTGCCGGTGACCTGGCAGCTGTCCTCGCACGGCCCGTTGGTCGTGACGATGTGGGAGCCCTCGTTGAGCTGGTTCGGTCGGACGCAGGACTTCTCGATCGTGATGTCGCCCGCGAACAGGGTCAGCGACGTCTCGATCCGGACGCCGGAGATGACCGCGCCCGCCGGGGGAGCGTCACCGCCCTTGTAGAGCGGGAGGGAGTCGCACGAGAGCCCGTGGGCCGCGAGGCCGGTGTTGCCCGCCGTCAGCAGCCAGCCGGGGGTTCCGGCGGGGGCGGGGGTCCCGGTGGCCGGTGGGGGCTGCACGGCCGGGGGCTTCACGAGCGAGGTCGGCTGGGGGGTGGTGGGGGGTGCGGCGGAGCTGGGACCCGGTTCGGAGCCGCTCGACGACGCGCTGGTTGATGTGCTGGTCGAGGGCGCGCCGGAATCGCCCGCGACCAGGCTGGGTCTGGCACCGTGCCCCGGCGAGCACGCCGCCAGGACCACCGCACCTCCGGACAACAGCACGGCAAGTCTCTTCTTCACTGCTCTGGACCTCCAGGCGCGTTCCCGTCGGAGTAGTTCGTGGAGCGCGCTCACGTGTATTCCGGCGACCCGCTGCAATGCCTCGCGGAACTCGGGACGTCCGCGTACACGGGTCGTTCACCGGGCCACACACTGCACGCAGGGCAGGCGCCCGTCAAGCCGTGACCACCCGGTTTCCGTTGTGGGACAACGTCATGATCGTGTTCGCGCGGGTGTGAATCCCGAGGTGGGCAGCCATATCACGGAACAATCAAGGCCGGTGCGGGATTGTGGCGCGACTTCGGATTCGGAAGATCGGTGCCCGATGAATCCCGGTAGGCGGGAACACTGCGTGAACAGCGGTTTCACGGCGAGTGGCAATTCCACGTGACGACAAAGCGCACCGACGCCGATTCGAGGTGGGGTGATGACCGTCGGGACCGTCGATTCCGCCCCGGTGCCCGCCGATCCGCTCCCGCTGTTCCCGCGCCGTTCTCCCCGGTGATCGGCCGCCGTTCCCGAGCGGTCGCGGAGTTCGTACACGATCGGCGCGGACAAGGTCGGGTCGCCACGCAGCGTGACGAGATCGGCGGTCCCGGTCGGCCGGGAGGTGGACGACGGCCGGACGGGCTAACGCCGCTCCGCCCGCGCGCGATGTCCGCTCTGGGTCGGGTTCTCGCGCCAGGAGGCAGCACACATGCAGCTACTCGATCGACTTCGTCCACAGTCGACGGTCGTCGGCGTCGCCGCGCTCGCCGCGGCGCTGCTCGTCGCACCCGTCACGGCGTCCGCCGCGCCCGCGGGCCGGGTGCTCGGCTACGTCGCCAACAACGGCGGCGGCGTGTCCGTCATCGACACGGCCACCAACGAGGTGACCACGACGGTCGCCGACGGCGGCGGTGGTTCGCCCTACACGGTCGACGTCGCGTTCGACGGCACGCGCGGGTACGTGACCAACGTCCGGGACAACACCCTGACGGTCGTCGACGCGCCGACCAACACCGTCGACGCGACCGTCGCGGTCGGGGCGCACCCCGCGGGCGTCGCGGTCTCACCGGACGGCGGCCACGTCTACGTCACCAACTACGGCGACGGCACCGTCTCGGTCGTGGACGTCGCGACGCTCACCGTCGCCGCCACCATCGCGGTGGGCCCCAACCCCGACGGCGTCACCTTCACGCCCAACGGCAGGACCGCCTACGTGGCGCACGACGTCGCCGGGCCGGGCACCGTGTCCGTCATCGACACCGCCACGAACACCGTCGTCGCGAGCATCGCCACGGGCAGCACCCCGACGGCCGTGGACGTCACGCCCGACGGCACCCGGCTGGTCGTCGTCAACAAGGCGTCCGACAACGTCGCCGTCGTCGACACGGCGACCAACGCGGTGCTGGGCACCGTCGCCGTCGGCTTCACCCCGCACGGCGTGTCCATCACGCCGGACGGCGCGCGGGCCTACGTGACCAACAGCGAGTTCGACACGGTGTCCGTTGTGGACGTCGCGGCGCGCGTGCTCGTCGGCTCGGTGCCGGTGGGCGACCGGCCGATCGGCGTATCGCTCACCCCCGACGGCACCAGGGCCTACGTGACCAACAACGGCAGCGGCACGGTGTCGGTGATCGACACCGCGACCCTCGCCGTCACCGCCACGATCCCCGTCGGCGCTCGGCCGGTGGGCGTCGACGTCCACCGCGTGCCGCCCGCGGGCAGCACGCTCAGGGCGGGCTCGGCCACGCTGACGCTCCGGATCCTCGGCTTCACCGTGCGCAGCCTCGACGCGAAGCTCACCCAGACCCGCACCGGTGCCCCGGTGGCGGGCCGCAAGATCGTGTTCCGCACCGTCGGCGGCCTGCTGCTGTGCGGCGCCACCACCGATTCGACGGGCGTGGCGAAGTGCGACGCCTCGGTGTACCCGCTGGTCGGGGTCGGTGTGCTGCTCCAGGGCTACACGGCGAGCTTCGCCGGTGACGACGAGCTGGCGACGGCGGCCTCGCACGGCGCCATCACGCTGCTCTAGCGGGCTGGTCGCCCCGGTCCCGGCCGGGGCGACGAAGTTCACCGTCCGACCGCGTAACGGTTTCCCCGTGGTCGGACGACAAGGAGGTGTCGGCTCGATACGCGGCGGCGGTCGGCGCGCCCGGCCATCGGACAGGGGAGTGTCGCAAGGTGTTCATCCGACGGATCGCAGTGATCGGGACGGGCTACGTCGGTCTCACCACGGGCGCCTGCCTGGCTTCCCTCGGTCACCGCGTGGTGTGCGCCGACGTGGACGTGGAGAAGGTCGAGCGGCTCACGCGCGGCGAGGTCGACATCCTCGAACCCGGACTGCCCGAGCTGGTCGCCGAGGGCATCGCGTCGGGCCGCCTGTCGTTCGTGGTGGGCGCGTCCACCGCGGTGGTGGCGCACGACGGCGGTGCGGAGGTCGTGTTCCTCTGCGTCCCCACGCCGATGGGCGTCGGCGGGCTGGCCGACCTGAAGGCCGTCGAGTCCGTCGTGGACGAATGCCGCTCGCTGTTCGCCGAGGGCTGCGTCATCGTGAACAAGTCCACCGTGCCGGTCGGCACGACGGTCCTCACCTCGGAGCTGTTGGGACGTCCGGACATCTCGGTCGTCTCGAACCCGGAGTTCCTCCGCGAGGGCTCCGCCGTCAAGGACTTCCTGAACCCCGACCGGATCGTGGTCGGCTGCGACGACCAGGACGCGGCCGAGCGGGTCGCCGCGCTGTACTCCCGGCTCGGAGCGCCGACGGTGCTCACCGACGCGGCGAGCGCCGAGATGGTCAAGTACGCGGCGAACTGCTTCCTCGCGATGAAGCTGTCCTACGTCAACGCGGTCGCCGAGCTGTGCGAGCGCCTGGGTGCCAACATCTCCGACGTGACCGAGGGCATGGGCTACGACCGCCGCATCGGCCAGTCGTTCCTGTCGCCCGGTCCCGGCTGGGGCGGTTCCTGCCTGCCGAAGGACACCCACGCGATGCTCCAGGTGGCGGACGCGGCCGACTTCGAGTTCCGGCTGCTGCGCGCCACGATCGACACCAACGACCGGCAGCGCCAGCGCATGGTGGACAAGATCCGGCTCGCCGTCACGGGCAAGCGCACGGGATCGCTGTCGCACGTGCGGATCGGCGTGCTGGGCCTGACGTTCAAGGCGGGCACGGACGACCTGCGCGACTCGCCTGCCCTCGCGGTGGCCGCGCTGCTCAAGCAGGCGGGCGCCGAACTGGTCGGCTACGACCCGGCGATGGGCGCAGGCTCCTCGGTCGCGGTGGGCATGGACGTCGTGGACGACCCGTACCTGGCGGCCAAGGACGTCGAGGCGCTGGTCGTGCTCACCGAGTGGCCGGAGTTCCGCACGCTCGACTGGGCGAGGGTCGCCGGGCTGGTGCGCAAGCCGGTCGTCGTCGACACCCGCAACCTGCTCGACCCGGACGTGCTCAGCCGGGCGGGCCTGAAGTGGACCGGACTGGGCGGTCACCGCTAGGTCCCACCGAACTCGGAGGGGTTCGCGCCGCGGCAGGGGTGGCGTGAGTCCCACCGATATCCGGAGGGGGTTTTCGTCGCGGCAGGGGCGACGGAAACCCCCTCCGACCCCTTGAGGCCCTCCCGCGACGACGCGGACCCGGTGTCAGTCCGCGCGGGGGCGGACCGCCAGCAGCAGCGCGAGGCCGAGCACGGACATCACCAGGCTCATGCCGTAGGCCGTGCGGTAGGTCAGCACCTGCGCGAGGGCGAGCAGCGGGCCCGCGAGCATGGTGGCGACCGTGGCCGAGTTGGTGAACATCGTCGTGGCGTGGCCGGGCCGCTCCGGCGACAGGCTCTGGAAGTACGAGATGCCGATGCCCATCACCGCCGAGATGACGACGGCGCTGAGCACCTGGGCCGCGGCGACGTGCCACGTGCTGCCGGTCAGCAGCATCGCGGCGTGGTAGCCCACGCCGACGACGGCGCCGGCGAGCACCAGCGTGCGCTGGTCCACCCGCGTGGCCAGGACGCCGAAGCCGATCATCAGCGGGATCTCCAGCGCGGCGCACAGGCCCATGATCAGGCCGACGTCGGTCGTCGTGCCGCCCAGCTGCTCGGTGACGAACAGCGGCAGCGTGACCACGCCGAGGGAGATCGCGCCCTGGAGGAGCACGAAGGCGAGCACGGGCAGGGCGAAGCGCGGCGGCGGGCCGGGCACGACCGGCTCGGCGTCCTCCTCGACCGGCGGCGCCGCGGCGACCTCCGGCAGGCGGAGGGCGAGCAGCGCGACCACGGCGAACACCAGCCCGGTCGCGGCGAACAGGCCGGTGAACCCGGTCCGCGCGACGAGCAGCGCGGCCAGCGGCGGACCCGCGACCCAGGCCAGCGAGATCAGCGTGCGCAGGCCGGTGATGATCAGCGGTGCCCTGGTCGAGCCGCCGCGCTCCAGCACCTGGCGGGCGTAGGCGAACATCTGCGGCAGCAGCGACGACGCCACGGCCACCAGAGTCGCCGACACCGCCAGCAGCACCCAGTAGTTCCGCAGCACCGCGAACAGGCCGTACCCGACCGCACCCGTGACCGCGCCGACGATCAGCAGGGTGCGGCGCACCGCCCGAGCGTCGGACAGGCGGCCGAGCAGCGTGCTGGCCACCAGCGACGCCAGCGGCGTGACCAGCAGGAACGTGCCGAGCGCGAGCGGGCTCGCGCCGACCTCCTGGCTGAGGAACACCGACATGAAGGGGAACGCGAGCGCGGCGCCCAGACCGACGGCCGCGCTGACGAGGGACAGGGGGACGAGCGACCGCACCCGGAAGGGCGCGGGACGCTCGGTCGTGACAGCCACCCGTCCATCCTCCCAACCCTCACGGCCCTGGTGAAATCGATTTAGCCCAGGACGTGAGCCATCTCTCGCACTTGATCACTATAACTTCAGTGTTGACCGAAATAAGTGCTCACAGCCGTGGTCACGTGCGTGAACGGTCACCGAACGATCGCGGAAAGTCGCAGGTCACCACGAACAGGTGGTCGATCCCTCTACTCTGGAAGGGCCGACGGCATGAGGAGGAAGTACAGGTGCAGCCACTGCCCGTGGACGGGCCGCAGCGCATCGGTGACTACGTGCTGCTCAGAGGGTTGGGCAAGGGCGCGATGGGGGCCGTGTACCTCGGTCGCTCGCGCGGCGGGCGTCCGGTCGCGGTGAAGGTGGCCCGCGCCGAACTCGCCGAGAGCCCGGCCTTCCGCGAGCGCTTCCGCCGCGAGGTGGACATGGCGCGGTCGGTCGGCGGCTTCTGGACCGCCGCCGTCGTGGACGCCGACCCGGACGCCGACCGCCCGTGGATGGCCACGGAGTACGTGGTCGGACCGAACCTCCAGCAGGCCGTCGAGACGCACGGGCCGCTGCCCGAGCAGTCGGTGCGCAGGCTGGCCGCCGGACTGGCCGAGGCGCTGGTCGCGATCCACGGCGCAGGCCTGGTGCACCGCGACCTCAAGCCGTCCAACGTGCTGCTCGCCTCCGACGGTCCCCGTGTGATCGACTTCGGCATCGCGCGGGCGCTGGAGCACTCCGCCCTGACCGAGGCGGGCGTCGTGTTCGGCACCCCCGGCTTCCTGTCGCCCGAACAGGTCACCGGCACCCGGATCGGTCCGCAGAGCGACGTGTTCGCGCTCGGCGCCGTGCTGGTCTACGCCGCGACCGGCCGAGGCCCGTTCGGCGACGGCTCCACGGCCTCGCTGGTCTACCGCGTGGTGCACCAGGAACCCGACCTGGCGCACGTGCCGCCCGCGCTCGTGCCGCTGATCGTGCCCTGCCTCGTCCGCGACCCGGACCACCGCCCGACCCCGGCCAGGCTGCTCGCCACGATCGACGTGCCGCACCTGGACGACACGTGGCTGCCCGCGCCCGTGCGGACGCTCGTGGAGCAGCGGCACACCGAGCTGAGCGCCCTGCCCGTGCCGAACGGCGCACCGCCGCCGAGCGGCAAGCCCGCGACGCGGATGATGGCCGAGGCCGCGCCGGTGATCGCGGGCGCCGCCGCCAAGCAGGTGCAGCGGGCCGTGCAGGCGGTCGTGGACAAGGCCAAGGCCATCGAGGCGAAGGCCGTGGTGGCCAAGGCGATGGAGCCCAGGGCCGTCGACCGGGCGCCGAAGGTCGAGAAGAAGGCCAAGCCCGCGCCGGTCGCGCAGCCGAAGAAGCCCGTCGGCGTCCGGTTCAAGGAGTCGCGGACGTCGGACATCGGGTGGGGGCTGGTGACCGGGTTCATCACCCTGGTCGCGCTCGCCTTCCAGGGGTCCGGCCAGGTGCAGCAGGACGTCCAGTACGTCGCGCTGATCACCGCGCTGGTGTTCTCGCTGTGGTCGATCAGGATGCTCGTCGGCGCGCTGCGCCCGCGCCTCGGCCTGGAGGTGGGGCCGGACGGGCTCACCGTGTCGAGCGGCAGCCAGGAGCGGAAGCTGCCCTGGTACGCGATCTCCAGGGTCAAGGTCGTGTACCGGCGCGGCAAGCCGTGGCTGGTCGTGTGGCTCGTCAGCGCGGCGGCTGAACCGGCGACGGTGGGGCACGGGACGTTCAAGCCGTACAAGGGCGGCTACCGCGCCTACCCGATCTCCCACGAGAAGGCCAAGACGAGGCAGGGGCAGGACGTGGGCGAGCTGCGCTCCGCGCTGGCCTGGTACGCGGCGTCGTCGTTCGACCCCCGCTAGAGCCGGGCCCGCTGCCCGGTCCTGCCCGGTTCAGCGGCCGGTGAAGGTGGCCTTGCCCGGACCGTCGGCGAGGAACGAGCGGACCGCGTTCGGCAGGTCCTCGGTGGCGAAGAGGGCGGCGGCGATCGTGGTGACGTGGGCGTTCGCCTCGGGCACGCCGCCGTTCTCGAAGTGCGCCAGCACCTCCTTGGTCGCCGCGTGCGCCCGCGTCGGGCCCGCGGCGAGGGTCGCGGCGAACTGGCGGGCCGCGTCGTCGAAGCCGTCGTCGGCCAGGACGCGGTTGACCACGTTCCACCGCTCCAGCGTCGCCGCGTCGTAGCGCTCGCCGGTCATCACGAACTCCTTGGCGCGGCCCACGCCCGCGCGGGCCGCCAGGCGCTGGGTGCCGCCCATCGTGGGGGTGAGGCCGATGACCTTCTCGACCAGGCCGAACTTCGCGCGTGCGGCGGCGAGGATGATGTCGCACGCCACCGCGACCTCGAACGCCCAGGTCAGCGTGAGGCCGTGCGCGGCGAACACGGTCGGGAACGGCAGGGCGGCGATCCGGTCCGGCAGGTCGAGCATCCGGTCGAACAGCACCTTGGCCTCGGCGGGCCCGTTCTGCGCCGAGAACAGCGACACGTCGACGCCACCGCTCACGACCTTCCCCTCGGCGCGGACCAGCAGTGCGCGGGGTGCGTCGTCCTCGACCTCGGAGATCGCCGAGATGAGCTGTTCGTGCAGCTCGGCGGTGTAGAGGTTCAGCGGGGGAGCGTCGATGGTCAGGACGGCCACGCCTGCCGCGTCGCGTTCGAGTTTCACCACCTCGCCACCCTCTCACGGCAATAGGGTCTTGACACTGTCGCAACAACGGTCACAATCGGTTCTCAACGGGCAGCAACCGGAGGGAACCGGGCATGTACGCGGCGGAACGGCACCAACTCCTGGCGCAGAGGTCCCGCCGCGACGGCCGGATCGACGTCGGCGACATGGCCGCGGAACTCGGCGTCGCCCCCGAGACGATCCGCCGCGACCTCGGGGTGCTGGAACGCCAGGGCATCGTCCGCCGCGTGTACGGCGGCGCGGTCACCGTCGAACGCCTCGACTTCGAACCCGGTGTGGCGCAGCGGGACCAGACCAACGCCGCCGAGAAGGACCGGATCGCCCGCGCGGCGCTCGACGAGATCCCCGAACGCGGCACGGTGCTCATCGACGCGGGCACCACCACCGCCCGCCTGGCCACGCTGCTCCCGGCCGACCGCGAGCTGACCGTCATCACCAACTCCGTGCCGGTCGCCGCGATCGTCGCGTCCAGGACCGCCATCACCCTGCACCTGCTGGGCGGACGGGTCCGCGGCACCACCCTCGCGGCCGTCGAGTCGTGGACGCTGAACGCCCTGGACGGCCTGCTGGTGGACGTCGCGTTCCTCGGTGCCAACGGCTTCTCCGCCACCCGCGGCTGCACCACCCCGGACATCGCGGAGGCGGCGGTGAAGGCGGCGATGGTGACGGCCGCCCGCCGCCGCGTCGTGCTCGCCGATTCGAGCAAGCACGGCGCCGACCAGCTGAGCCGCTTCGCCGCGTGGGCGGACATCGACGTGCTGATCACCGACACCGGCCTGGACGCCACGGCGATCCCGGAGCTGGAGGACGCCGGACCGCGGGTGGTGCTGACGTGACCGCCCGGAACTGCCGGACCACCGGCCCGGCCTGTCGATCCCTGGCCTGCCGGATCCGCCCGTTCGGGCCTCGGCGGTCCCGAACCCGGCGAACTCGCCTCCCCCGAACCCGCCCACCCCGCACCCGCGGGGCGGTGACCCGGTGATCGTCACCGTCACCCCCAACCCGAGCGTCGACCGGACCGCCACCCTGGAGCACTTCCGGCGCGGCGACGTCCTGCGGGCCACCTCCACGCGGCTCGACCCCGGCGGCAAGGGGGTCAACGTCGCCCGTGCCCTCGCCGCCGCGGGCACGCCCACCGTCGCCCTCCTCCCCGCGGGTGGTCCCGAGGGCGACCGGTTGGCGGCGCTCCTGGCCCCCGAGGGGGTTCCGGTGGTCGCGGTGCCGATCGCCGGGGCGACGCGGAGCAACATCGCGCTGGTCGAGCCGGACGGCACGACCACGAAGGTCAACGAGCCCGGCCCCGAGCTGTCGTCGTTCGAACTGGCGGCGCTGGAGGCCCGTGCGGCGCTCCTGGCCGCGCGCGCCGAGTGGCTGGTCTGCTGCGGCAGCCTCCCCCTCGGGGTGCCGTCGGACTTCTACGCGCGGCTGGTCCGGGTGGCCCGCGAGGCAGGGGCGAAGGTCGCGGTCGACGCGTCCGGGGAGGCCCTCGCGGCGGCGTGCGCGGCGGGGCCGGACCTGGTGAAGCCGAACCTGGACGAGCTGGTCGAGCTGGCCGGGCACCCGCTGCCGAGGCTGGGTGACGTGCTCGACTTCTGCCGCGCGCTGGTCGGCGGCGGGGTCGGCGCGGTGCTGGTCAGCCTGGGCGCCGACGGGGCGCTGCTGGTCGACCAGGTCGACGCGTGGCACGCGCGGGCCGAGCCGACCGAGGTCCGCAGCACCGTCGGCGCGGGGGACGCGGCGCTGGCCGGGTTCCTGCACGCCGGGGCGTGCGGGGAACGGGCGTTGCTGGCGGCGGTCGCGTTCGGGGCGGCGGCCGTGGCGCTGGAGGGCAGCCGGATGCCGAAGGACGTGCGGACCGACGGGGTGCGCCGCACCGACGTCGACGAATCACTCAACCTCAGTGGAGCCGCGGCATGGACGCCGAACTGATCACCACGGAACTGGTCGACCTCGACCTGGCCGAACGCGACCGCCGGGCCGCCGTGCGGTCCCTCGCCCAGCGGCTCGTGGACGCGGGCCGGGTGACCGACCTGGAGCTGTTCCTCGCCGACGTCGAGAAGCGCGAGGCGCGGATGGCGACCGGCCTCGAAGGCGGGATCGGCATCCCGCACTGCCGCTCCGCCGCGGTCACCGCGCCCACGCTGGCGTTCGGGCGCAGCACCGGCGGCGTCGACTTCGGCGCGGACGACGGGCCCGCGACGCTGATCTTCCTGATCGCCGCGCCGGAGGGCGGCGGCGCGGAGCACATGACGATCCTCGCCGCGCTGGCCCGCAGGCTCGTGCGGGCCGAGTTCAAGCAGACCCTGACCGCCGCGACCGACCCTGCCCTCGTCGCCGCGTACGTCCGCCAGGAGGTGGCCCCGTGAAGTTCGTCGCCGTCACCGCGTGCCCCACGGGCATCGCGCACACGTACATGGCCGCCGAGTCGCTGGAGCAGGCGGCGAGGGCCGGCGGGGACACCATCGAGGTGGAGACCCAGGGCTCGGCCGGATCGGCCCCGCTCGACCCGGCGGTCATCGCCGACGCCGACGCGGTGATCTTCGCCGTGGACGTGGCCGTGCGGGGCCGGGAGCGGTTCGAGGGCAAGCCGGTCGTCGAGGTCGGCGTGAAGCAGGCGATCAACGGCGCCGCGGCGCTGTTCGAGCAGGCCAAGGCAGCCGTGGCGGCCGGGCCGCCCAAGACCGGTGCCCCCGTGCCGACCTCCAGGGTCGGCGCGAGCGACCGCACCGGCGCGAAGGTCCGGCAGTGGTTGATGACCGGCGTCAGCTACCTGATCCCGTTCGTCGCCGCGGGCGGTCTGCTCATCGCGCTGAGCTTCGCGCTCGGCGGCTACGAGATCGTCGACGCCCCGAAGGTGACCGACCAGTTCGACGCGCTCTCGGTGCGGGGCTGGGCCGCGCTGATGTTCCAGATCGGGTCGGCGGCGTTCGGGTTCCTGGTGCCGGTGCTGGCGGGGTTCACCGCGTTCGCCATCGCCGACCGGCCCGCCATCGCGCCGGGGTTCGTCGGCGGCGCCATCGCCGTCACGGTCGGCGCGGGCTTCCTGGGCGGCCTGGTCGCGGGCCTGCTCGCGGGCGGGGTCGTCAGCGCGCTGACGCGGGTGAGGGTGCCGCGCTCGGTCGCGGGGATCATGCCGGTGGTGGTCTACCCGCTCCTCGGGTCGGTCGTGGTCGGCGTGCTGATGTACGTCGTGGTCGGCAAGCCCATCGCCGCCGCCACGACCGGGCTGACGAACTGGCTCAACGGGCTGAGCGGGACGAGCGCCCTGCTGCTGGGCGCGCTGCTCGGGCTGATGATGGCGTTCGACATGGGCGGGCCGGTCAACAAGGCGGCGTACGCGTTCGCCGTCGGCGGCCTCACCACCGGCACCGGGACCTCGCTCCAGATCATGGCCGCGGTGATGGCGGCGGGCATGGTGCCGCCGCTCGCGCTCGCGCTGGCGTCGACCGTTCGCAAGGCGTTGTTCACCGACGTGGAACGGGAGAACGGGCGGGCAGCGTGGTTGCTCGGCGCCTCGTTCATCACCGAGGGCGCGATTCCGTCCGCCGCGGCCGATCCGCTGCGGGTCATCCCCTCCATCATGCTCGGCTCGGCCACGACGGGCGCGTTGTCGATGGTGTTCGGAGTGACCCTGCGCGCGCCGCACGGCGGTATCTTCGTGCTGCCCCTGATCGGGAAACCGCTGCTGTTCGTGGTCGCGCTGGTGATCGGAACGGTGATCTCCGCGGTCGCCGTGATCGTGCTGAAACATCTGAAGGCCGGCGCTCCCCGCGGTGCCGAGCCGGTGGTGAGCACCAGCGCCGCGAGCGCGTGATTGCCTGATCGGGAAGAGGGTCCGGCCGCCGATGATTAGTTCTCGCGGACCTACACCGACGCCATTGCTATAAGAGTCATATGGGTTTGGTATATGTCATGTGATCTGCATCACTTGACTAGACAAAATCACCACAGTTAAGTAGGGGAGTAGTTATCGGCCGCTGAATGAAATGGGGATCAACCAGTGGCTTTCATCATTGAGATGATTTTCCGAGACGCTGGCGACGTGCGCAGATCGATTCACGTGGCACATCGTGATTACTGGAAGCGTCTTGCCGATCAGGGAGTCCTGATCGGCGGCGGGTTGGTGGGTGACGGTTCGGCGGCGATGCTGCTGTGCCAGGCCGCGGACGAGCAGGCGGTCCGCGAGCTCATCCGAGCCGACCCGTACATCAGGTCGCACGTGATCGCGGAGCTGCGCGTTCGCCAGTGGCACGTCCTCATGGGCGTCCCGCAGGTGGAACGTCCGGAGCCCGCGTTGGTGCGCCCGCGTGACGGGCAGGCGGTCGACGCGATCGACCACGACCCGCTCACGCCGCACGAGCGGCGGATCGCGCTGATGATGTTGGAGGGCAAGACCAACCGGCAGATCGCCGAGCACTTCTCGGTGTCCACCCGTGCGGTCGAACTCCACATCACCCGCATCTACCGCAAACTGGAGATCGGTCGCCGCGCGCAGCTCGCCGCGGCGATGTCCTGGGGGCAGGGTCAACGGTCCTACCTGTAGGCACGACGGCGTCCTTCGCTCTGGAAGGGCGCCGTTCGGCCATTCCGCGCGGGGTACGGGCGGGCACGTCAATGGTTCACGCCGGTGGGTCATGTCACAGTGGGCCCCACTGTCGCCATATGAGATGAATAGACTGCTACCAGTTGGTAACTTCTCTGGTAGGAGCCTGTCGTGCGCCGTCCTGTCCTGGCCGCGGTCCTCTCGGCCGCCCTGGCCGCGTCGGCCTGCGCCTCCACCGGGTCAACCGCCGTGAAGTCCGGTCCGGGGGTCACCGAGGACGCGATCTCGTTGGGCGTCCTGACGGACATGAGCGGTCCGTTCGCGCCGACCGCGCTCGTCCGGATCAAGGGCTACGAGCTGTTCATCGGGGAGCTGAACGCCCGCGGCGGCATCTGCGGCCGCCAGGTGCGGCTGACGACGAAGGACCACGGGTTCACCGTCCAGCGCGCCCTCGACGGCTACTTCGAGCTGGAGCCGGAGGTCCTCGGCTTCCTCGACATCACCGGCGCCGCCATGACCGCCGCCATCGCCCCCGACCTGATCCAGACCCGCGCGCTCGCCGCCCCGGTCTCCTGGTCGGCGGCACTGCTGGGCAACCCGCACATGATGATCGTCGGCGGCACGTACGACATCGACGTGATGAACGGCCTCGACCACCTCAAGCGCACCGGTGTGATCGCCGACGGCGACACCATCGGGCACGTCCACGTCGAGGGGGACTTCGGCAAGAACGCGCTGGAGGGCAGCACGTTCGCCGCCCAGCAGTGGGGCATGACCCTGGTCGAGAAGCCCGTCGCGGAGTCGGCGGGCGACCTGGGCACCCAGATCGCCGCGCTGAGGGCGCAGGGCGCCAAGGCCGTCGTGCTCAGCACCAGCCCGGCGCAGACGGCGCTGGCCGTCGCCGCCGCGGCCGGACTCGGCTGGAAGGTCCCGTTCCTGGTCAACGTCGCGGGCTTCGACCCGGCGATCCTCAAGTCGCCCGCCGCCGAGGCCGTGGTGGAGCAGGTGCGGGTCGTCTCGCCCATCGCGCCCTACGGCGCCGACGCGGCAGGGCCGCAGGCCGTGGCCAGGGCGTTCGAGGCCGAGAACCCCGGCATGGAGGCCAACGGCGCGGTGAACCACGGCTACGCGGTCGCCATGGCGTTCGCCGCGGTGCTGGAGAAGGCCTGCGCGGACAAGGACCTGACCCGCGACGGCGTGCTGCGCGCGTTCCAGGACACCAACGGCGTCGAGACCAGCGGCCTCACCGGCCAGCTGCGGTTCTCCCTGGCCGGCAGGCCGTCGGCGACGCAGTCCTACGTCGCCCGCCCCGACGCGAGCGTGAAGGGCGGCCTCGCGGTGAGCGAGAAGCTGTTCGAGTCCGACCTGGTGAAGGCCAAGGGCACGCGCGCCAAGTAGCGACCGCGCGGCGGGCCCGCCGGGCCCGCCGCGACCGCTCCTACTTGCCGAGCCCGGCGCGGCGCAGCGCGTCGGCCATCGCGCCACCAGCGGGAGCGCGGTCCTGGCGCTGCTTCTGCTGCCCGCCACCGCCGCCGCGCTGGCCCTGCCCGCCGCCGCGCTGGCCCTGCGGCCTGCCGCCACCGCCGCCGCGGTTCTGCTCCTTGGGCTTGCCAGGCTCGTCCTGCAACCTCAGCGTGAGGCCGATCCGCTTGCGCGGGATGTCGACCTCCATGACCTTCACCTTCACCACGTCACCGGACTTCACGACGTCGCGCGGGTCCTTCACGTAGTCGTTGGACAGGGCGGAGATGTGCACCAGGCCGTCCTGGTGCACGCCGATGTCGACGAACGCGCCGAACGCGGCCACGTTCGTCACGACGCCCTCCAGCACCATGCCGGGCTTGAGGTCGCCGAGCTTCTCGACGCCGTCGGCGAAGGTCGCGGTCTTGAACGCCGGACGCGGGTCGCGGCCCGGCTTCTCCAGCTCCCGCAGGATGTCCGAGATCGTGGGCAGGCCGAACTTGTCGTCCACGAACTCCTCCGGCCGCAACGACTTCAGCAGCGCCACGTTGCCCACGACGGACTCGCCGCCGACGGACTCCTGCATCCGCCGCACCACCGGGTACGCCTCGGGGTGCACGGTCGAGCCGTCCAGCGGGTCGTCGGCGTTCGGGATGCGCAGGAAGCCCGCGCACTGCTCGAAGGCCTTGGGGCCCAACCGGGCCACGTCCTTGAGCGCCTTGCGCGAGCGGAACGGGCCGTTGGAGTCGCGGTGCAGCACGATGTTCTCCGCCAGCCCGGACGTGATGCCCGAGACGCGGGTCAGCAGCGGCGCGGACGCGGTGTTCAGGTCGACGCCGACCGCGTTCACGCAGTCCTCGACCACCGCGTCGAGCGACTTCGACAGCTTCGTCTCCGCCAGGTCGTGCTGGTACTGGCCGACGCCGATGGACTTCGGGTCGATCTTCACCAGCTCCGCCAACGGGTCCTGCAACCGGCGGGCGATGGAGACCGCGCCGCGGATCGACACGTCCAGGCCGGGCAGCTCCTGCGAGGCGAACGCCGACGCGGAGTACACCGACGCGCCCGCCTCGGACACCATCACCTTGGTGAGCTTGAGGTCCGGGTGCCGGGAGATCAGGTCGGCGGCCAGCTTGTCGGTCTCGCGCGAGGCGGTGCCGTTGCCGATCGCGATCAGCTCGACGTCGTGCTTCCTCGCCAGCCCCGCGAGGGTGTGGATCGACTGGTCCCACTTGTTCGCGGGCACGTGCGGGTAGATCGTCTCGTGCGCCACGACCTTGCCGGTCGCGTCGACCACGGCGACCTTCACACCGGTGCGGAAACCGGGGTCCAGGCCCATCGTGGCGCGGGTGCCCGCCGGGGCGGCCAGCAGCAGGTCGCGCAGGTTCGACGCGAACACGCGCACGGCCTCGTCCTCGGCGAACTGGCGCAGCCGCGACCGCAGGTCGATGCCGAGGTGGACGAGGATGCGGGTCCGCCACGCCCAGCGCACGGTGTCGTTCAGCCAGCGGTCGGCGGGACGGCCGCGGTCCGCGACGCCGAAGCGCTGCGCGATGGCGGTCTCGTAGCTGCTCGGGCCCTCCTCCGGTGCCTCCTCCGGCTCCAGCACCAGGTCGAGCACCTCCTCCTTCTCGCCGCGGAACATCGCGAGGATCCGGTGCGACGGCAGCTTCGTGAACGGCTCGGAGAAGTCGAAGTAGTCGGAGAACTTCGAGCCGTCCTCCTCCTTGCCGTCGCGCAGCTTCGAGACCAGGCGCCCGCGCGACCACATCCGCTCGCGCAGCTCGCCGATCAGGTCGCCGTCCTCGCCGAACCGCTCGACCAGGATCGCCCGCGCGCCCGCCAGCGCCGCCGCCGCGTCCGCGACCTCCTCGGTCACGAAGCCCGCCGCCAGCTCCTGCGGGTTGTGCGACGGGTCGCCGATCAGCTGGTCCGCCAGCGGTTCGAGGCCCTGCTCGCGCGCGATCTGCGCCTTCGTGCGCCGCTTCGGCTTGAACGGCAGGTAGAGGTCCTCCAGCCGCGCCTTGGAGTCCGCGGCGAGCAGCTGCGCGTGCAGCGCGTCGTCCAGCTTGCCCTGGGTGCGGACCGAGTCGATGACCGCGGCCCGCCGCTCCTCCAGCTCGCGCAGGTAGCCGAGGCGCTCCTCCAGCGTGCGCAGCTGGGTGTCGTCGAGCGTCCCGGTCACCTCCTTGCGGTAGCGGGCGATGAACGGCACGGTGGCTCCGCCGTCGAGCAGCTCGACGGCCGCTGTGACCTGCCCCGCGCGTACCCCGAGCTCGTCGGCGATCCTCTGGTCAATGGAAGTCGTCACGGTCAGGCATTGTGCCCGGCTTCACGCCCCCGCGGTCGTGCGGGTGCCGCGACCCGCGCGTCGTCCCGCTGGGCCGTTGGGCCCAATCGGTACCGCCGTCGGGCGACCCCGGACGCCAGGAGTTGACGGAACGCCGCACCAGGCCCCATAACCGGAGTCGTTCTCACGTTCATTCATCCGAGGAGTCGCGCGTGCCGTCCACATCCGCCCGGAAGTTCGCCGAGATCAGCACCCCGCACCCGCCCGCCCGCACGGACGTGGTGGTGCGGAGGGCCGTCGTGCTCGGCGCGAGCATCGCGGGGCTGCTGGCGGCGCGGGTGCTCAGCGACCACGCCGAGGAGGTCCTGGTCGTCGAGCGCGACGCGGGCGGCGCCGACGGCGAGCCGCGCGCGGGCGTCCCGCAGGGCGGCCACGTGCACGCCCTCCTCGCCGCGGGCAACGTGCAGCTCGACCGCTGGTTCCCCGGCTTCACCGAGGCCGCCGTCGCACTGGGCGCGGTGCTGCCGCCCCGCGACGGCGTGAGGTTCTACCGCAACGGCGCGCTCCGGCTCGGTCCGCCGCCCGCGCACGCCCCGGCGCTGGTCAGCACCCGCCCGTTCCTCGAACGGCTGGTGCGCGAGCGGACCGCGGCCGTGAGCGGCGTCGAGTTCGCCACGGGGCGCGCGAGCGGCCTGGTGTTCGACGGCGACCGGGTCGCGGGCGTCCGCTACGTGCCGGAGGGCTCCACCGAGGAGGTGGTGGCGACCGCGGACCTCGTGGTCGACGGGATGGGCCGGTCCAGCAAGCTCGGCGACTGGCTGGCGGAGGGCGGCTGGCAGCGCCCGCCGATGCGGCGGATGCCCATCAGGCTCAACTACGCCACGGCGCTGTTCCGGCGCGACGAGGCGGTCAGCGACACCTGCGTGGCCGTGTCCACGTCGGACTCCGCGCCGAGGGAGGGGAGGGTGGCGCGGATCGCGGGCATCAACAGCGTCGAGGGCGACCGGTGGATCATGCTGATCTCCGGCTACGACGACGACCGCCCGACCCGCGACCCCGAGGACTTCCGGACCCGCTGCCGCCGCGACTTCCCCGTGCCCTTCGGCGACATCGCCGAGCGCTGCGAGATGATCGGCGACGTCGCCACCTACCACCAGGCCGACAGCAGGCGCCGCGACTACCACCTCCTGGACCGCCTGCCCGCGGGCGTCGTGGCCGCGGGCGACGCCGTCGCGTCGTTCAACCCGGTCTACGGTCAGGGCATGGCGTCAGCGGCCCTGCACGCCTCCTGCCTCTCCGCCTACCTGCGCTCCGGCCCTGACCCGTGCGCACCCGCGAGGTCCTACTTCGACGACGTGAAGGTCGTCGTGGACGCGGCCTGGCGGGTCTCCACCCTCGCCGACCTCTCCCTCCCGCACGTGGACGGCCCGTACCCGCGCGGCTACCCCGTCATCAAGCGGGTGGCCGACCTGGTGTTCGAGGCCTCCGCCACCGACCCGGTGGTAGCCGCACGGATGTCCGAGGTCACCGCGATGCTCACCCCGCCGTCAGCACTGGCCAGTCCCGGCACGCTCCTGCGGGCGGTCCGGGTCGCCCTGCGCCCCGGAAAGCCCACCGCGCCGTGATCGCGCTCCCCGGCCCCGTCGGCTTCGTCCTCGGTGGCGGCGGCAGCCTCGGTGCCGGCCAGGTCGGCATGCTGACGGCGTTGGCCGAGCACGACATCGTCCCCGACCTCGTGGTCGGCACGTCGGTCGGCTCGGTCAACGGCTCGCTGCTCGCCCTCGACCCGGAGGGGGCGCCCGAACGGCTGGCGCTGATCTGGGCGCACATGACCCGTCCGCGCGTGTTCCCCGGCGGCCCGATCGCCCAGTTGCGGACGTTGCGCGCCCACAAGAAGTTCCTGTTCCCCAACACCGGTCTCGCCACCGTGGTCGAGCAGGGGTTGGGCGGTGCCGCCGACTTCACCGACCTGCGCCTGCCGTTCGGCGCGGTCGCGGTCGACTCCCTGACCGGCCAACCCGTGCTCATCCGCACCGGGCCGCTCGTCCCCGCGATCCTGGCCAGCAGCGCCATCCCCGGCGTCTACCCGCCGGTGCGCCTGGACGGCCGCGTCCTCTACGACGGCGGTGTCCTGGCCAACGTGCCGATCCGCCAGGCGCTCGCGATGGGCGCGAAGTCGTTGGTGGTGCTGGACTGCGCGTTCCCCGGCCACCTGCCCACGGTCCCGGAGACCCTCGCCGAGACGCTGCTGTTCTGGGCCACCCTGAGCATGCGCAACCAGGCCGTCCTGGAGGTCGAGCTGGCCTCCGCGGAGGTCCCGGTGCTCTACCTGCCCGGCCCGCCGGTCCAGCCGGTGACACCGCTCGACTTCAGCCACACGGCCGAGCTGATCGCCAGCTCGTACACGGCGTCGACCGCGTTCCTGGACACGGTGGCGGTCGACGGGCCGGGTCTGTACGGCGCTCCCGGCGGGCCGCCGGTGGAGACGGTCTAGGGGTTCCGCCGCCACTGTGCGCCAGCTCCACTACCGATCGGTAGCCTCAAGCGACATACTGGTCGGTATGACTGCGATGAGCGTGGCGAACTGGGGCGGGACCAGCCGTTATGCCGATCTCGACGGCCCGGTGCACTACGTCGACTTCGGTGGGCCGGACGACCGGGACGCCCCGACCGTCGTCCTGGTGCACGGGCTCGGCGGGTCGCACCTGAACTGGTGCCTGCTCGCGCCCCGGCTGGTCGAGCACGCCCACGTCGTGGCCGTGGACCTGGCCGGGTTCGGGCTCACGCACCCCGAGGGGCGGCGCACGACGGTCGCGGCGAACGCCCGGCTGCTCGACCGGTTCCTGCGCGAGGTCGTGGGGAAGCCGGTCGTGCTGGTCGGCAACTCGATGGGCGGGATGATCTCGATCCTGCACACCGCGGCCAACCCGGACACGGTGACCGCGCTGGCGCTGGTCGACCCGGCCCTGCCGCTGGTCTTCGGCGTGCGGCCGGACCCGCTGGTCGTGTCGACGTTCTTCCTCTACGCCCTGCCGGGGCTGGGGGAGCGGGTGCTGGCGAGGGCCAGGTCCGGCCAGACGCCGCGCCAGCAGGTGAAGCAGGTGATGAACCTGGTGTGCGCCGACTCGAAGGTCGTGCCGGAGGAGCTGGTCCTGGCGTCCATGAGCCTGATCGAGCAGCGCGCCGAGGTGCCCGGCCTCGACGAGGCGTTCCTCGCGGCGGCCAAGTCGATCGTCCTCGTCAACGCCCGCCGCGGCGGCTACTGGCGCGCGATGAGGAACATCCGGGTGCCCGTCTTCCTGATGTCGGGCGACAAGGACCGGCTGGTCCCCGTCGGATCGGCGAGGGCCACCGCGGCGCGCAACCCGAGCTGGCGGTTCGACGTGTTCGAGGGCGTCGGGCACGTGCCGCAGATCGAGGTCCCGGACGTCGTCGCGGACCGGCTGCTGGACTGGCTCGGCTCACGCTGAGCGCAGCAGCCGCGCCAGCCTGCTGAGCGGAACCCGTTCCCGCCACTGCTCGGACCGGGCCGTGACCACGACCTCGCCCGGCGCCGTCCCGACCCCGGTCAGCCGCAGACCGCCGGGCAGGTCGGGCACCGGGACCTGCCTGCGCAGCGGCAGGAACCCGGTGCGGACCCACAGCTCGCCGTCCCGCACGGACGGCACCAGCGGCACGACACCCCACCGCAGCACGCCGTCCGCGTCGACGTCGAGCCTGCCGATGTCCTGCGCGCCCAGCACCAGCTCGACGTCGACCGGTGCCGCCACCAGCGTCGGACCGGGGTTGACGTGGACGTTCGCGCAGCTCACGGCGACCTTCCTGGCGGTCCGCGCACCCCACTCGACGTCCTCCACGACGACCCGCACGTCGTCGAACCGGCCGAGCGCCACCCCGAGCGCGCCCAGCGTGCAGTCGACGTCGACGACCGTCATGGTCGCGTCGGCCTCGCCCACCCGAACGGTGACCCTCCGGTCCGTCAGGGGTCGGGTGGCGAGCTGGAGGACGGACTGGACCAGACCGGGGATCACCCTGCGGGCGTCGCCGCGACGGCCAGCAGCTCGTCGAAGCCCGCCCTGATGCCGTCGGCCAGCACCTGCACGTCCGGCACGCCGTCGAAGTCCGCGTTGATGCCGAACGTGATCCGGTCGAGGTAGGAGAAGATGCCGATGGAGATCCGCATCGTGCTGGCGATCGGCACGTAGGGGTAGATCTCCTTCAACGCCCGGCCGAGCATGAACAGCGGCACGCGCGGGCCGGGCACGTTCGTCGTCACGGTCTGGAGGAGCTGCTGCGGGAACCGCATCGCGGTGCGCGACCCCAGCGCCAGCAGCGTCGGCGCGGCGAAGTTGCCCGCCTTCGTCAGCACGTCCGCGCCCGCCGCCTGGCGGCTGCCCTTCAGGTCGTCCATCTGCTCGCGGATCGACGCCAGCCGCTCCAGCGGCCCCAGCGAGCTGACCGGCAGGTTCACCAGCACCGCGCTGACCCGGTTGTCCAGCCGGTCGTGCTCGTCCGCCGCGCGCATCGACACCGGCACCATCGTCCGCACGACCTGGCCGTCGACGAGTTCACCGCGCTTCGCCAGCAGCTCGTGGAAACCGTGCGTGATCGCCGTCAGGATGACGTCGTTGACCGTGCCGCCGACCGCCTTGCGGATCTGCTTGACCTCCGCGAGGTCCGCCTTCGCCCACACCCAGCGGCGGTGGGGGCCGATCGGGCCGTTCAGCGAGCCCGCCGTCGACGAGGTCAGCCGCTTCGCCGTGCCCGGCAGGCTGCCGAGGACCGCGCGGCCGATGTCCAGCAGCTCCGACCCGCTGCGCAGACCCCTGGCGAACGCCGGGATCGCGGCCAGGTGCTTGACCGGCGTCAGCACCGCGTCGCGCACGCCGTCCACCACGAGGTCGAGCTGCGACGGGCTGGGCTGCGGCGTCCACGCCTTCGGCTCCGGCAGCTCGGTCCTCTCGCGCCAGTCGAGCAGCAGCTGCATCAGGTCCGTGCCCGCCACGCCGTCGATCATGCAGTGGTGGACCTTGGAGATGATCGCCCAGCGCCCGTCCTCCAGGCCCTCGACCAGCCAGACCTCCCACAGCGGCTTGCTCAGGTCGAGCCGCTGCGCGAACAGCCTGCCCGCCAGGTTGCGGAGCTGGTCGTCGCCGCCGGGAGAGGGCACGGCGGTGTGGCGCACGTGGTAGAGGATCTGGAAGTGGTCGTCGTCGACCCAGACGGGGCGGCCGACGTGCAGCGGGAGGCTCCTCACGCGCTGCCGGTAGCGCGGCACGCTGTCCATCTTCGAGAGGAAGAGCCTGATCACGTCGCCGTACGACGGTGCGGGGCCCTCGAACACGAGCACCGATCCGACGTGCATCGGCACGTTCTCGTCCTCGATGAAGTAGAAGCTTGCGTCCATCGCGCTCATCCGGTCCACAGTGGAGACCGTAGGACTCGCGGTCCGGCGGAGTCCAGGACCACTGGGGTGAGAGCGCGCCCAACCGAGACGTTCTAGGGGTGGCGCAATTCACTTTCAGGAAACATCATGGACACATGCAGTGACGGATTTGCCGACGGAACGGGGGATGGCGATGACAGCCGTACCTTCAGACGCCTACTCCCCGCTGCCGGACGAGCCTCCTCTTCCCCTCGTCGAGGGTCAAGCCCCCGGTCTGCTCTGGTACCTGACGGAACCGACGAGGGCGGCCGTGGACATGGGCCAGTTCGCCGCCACCCGGCAGCTCCTGCGCGCCGCGCCGAGCGGCGACGGCCACCCCGTGATGGTGCTGCCCGGCCTCGGCGCCTCCGACGGCTCGACGTCCGTGCTCCGCCGCTTCCTCGCCAAGCTCGGCTACGACGTCCACGGCTGGGGTCTCGGCCGCAACATCGGCCCGACCGTCCCCGCCGTCCAGGGCATCCGCGCCCAGTTGCGCGCGCTCGGCAAGGTCGACAAGGTCAGCATCGTCGGCTGGAGCCTGGGCGGCATCTTCGCCCGCGAGATCGCGCGGGAGCACCCGGACCTGGTCCGCCAGGTCATCACGATGGGTAGCCCCTACGCGATGACCGACATGCGGCAGACCAGGGCGAACCCCGCCTACCAGCTGCTGTCCCGCTTCTACACCGCGGGCGCCGAGCACCCGCCGCCCGAGCGCGGCCGCCCGGCGTTCCCGGTGCCCGCGACGTCGATCTACTCCAAGACCGACGGCATCGTCCCGTGGCAGGGCTGCGTGTCCGACCCCGGTCCGAGGGCGGAGAACGTGGCGGTCTCGTGCAGCCACCTCGGGTTCGGCTACAACCCGTCCGTCATGTGGGTGGTGGCCGACCGCCTCTCCCAGCCCTACGGCTACTGGCGTCCGTTCACGCCCCCGCCGGGGATGGCGGGCATGTACCCCAGGGCCGCGTAGTCCCCACGACGAAGAAGCCTGCCCCGATCTGTCGGGACGGGCTTCTTCGTCGTGGGCCTTGCCCGCAGTTGAGTGTATCTTTACACTCAGGTCATGGCTGAATTATCCTCTTCTCCGGGTGATCCCCTCCTCACCGAGGAGGAGCTGCTGGCGCTCCGGTCGGTCGGCCGGGTCATCCACCGGCAGGAGGGGCACGTCTTCATCAGCCAGGGCGAGGAGACGGACTTCGCGCTCCTCATCCTGAAGGGGCACGTCAAGATCGTCGTCGGCAAGCCGCCGAGGATCGTCGCCATCCGCGGGCCCGGCGAGATCGTCGGGGAGATGGCCGCCATCCGGCAGAAGCCGCGGTCGGCCAGCATCATCGCGCTCGACGAGGTCGAGGTGCTCCACCTGCCCGCGACCGAATGGCTGAAGTTCCTCTACGACCACCCCCGCGCGATGCACGCGCAGCTCTACGCCGCCGACGAACGGCTGGAGCAGGCGACGCGCAAGATCGTGGAGTCGGACCTGGCCGTCGAGCAGCGCCTGGCGAAGGCCATCGTGGAACTGGTCGACAGCGGGGTCGGCACGCCGGGTGAGGGGGGCACGCTCCTGCGCTTCAGCCAGCAGGACCTGGCCACCCTGACCGGGGCCTCGCTCGACTCGGTCAAGAAGATCATCCGGACCTTCCGGGACGAGCGGCTGGTCGACACCGGGCGTCAGACCCTGCTGATCCGCGGGATCGGCGACCTGGCCCAGATCGCCGACGGCAACCGCACCGCTCTGCTGTGACCGCGGGGAGGTCGTCGATGATCGCGAACCTGCTGCTCGGGCCCGCGTCCGTGATCGCGTCCGTGGTCCTGGCCGTCGCGTCCGCCACGTGGGCGCTGGCGTCGGTGTGCAAGACGGTGGTGCGGGAGAGGTCGCGCACGGCCCGCTTCACCGTCGCGCTCAAGGACAGCGCGCCGGGGGAGCGGGCCGCGATCCTGCGCGCCTGGGTCCAGGTGGAGTCGGGGCGCGCCGACGACCCCGCCGAGGACGAGGAGCCGTCGCCCGACGGGACGCGGCTCGCGTGGGTCAGACGGCTGCTGCCGGGTGGACGCGGGACCGAACCGGGCAAGGAGTAGGGGTGCCGCGGCACGGCCCGGTGGCCGACCTCCTCGACCACCCCCTCATCGCCCGGCTCGTCGCCTTCGGCCTCGACCGCGACGACTTCGTGCTGTTCGGCAGCGCGCCCCTGCTGGCGAACGGCTTGCGCACCGAGATCCGCGACCTCGACGTGGTGGCGCGCGGCGACGCCTGGCGGTACGCGTGGCAGCACGGCTTCCGGGGCGTCGGGGGCATCAGCGGCGACGACGTCGCCCAGTTCTGGGGCGGGCGCATCCAGTTCTCCCGCCGGTGGATGTCGCCCGCCAGGGGGCCGGACGAGCTGATCGACACCGCGCAGGTCGTCGACGGGCTCCGGTTCGCCCTGCTGGAGGACGTCCTCGCCTACAAGCGGCTCCTGCTCAGGCCCAAGGACGTGGCGGACATCGGCGTGATCTCCAGCCTGTCGTAGCGCGGCCTTCGATGTAAAGCATGTTTGACACGATGTCAGCCTTGCTTTACTTTTCTCGGCATGGCCTTCGAGGAAAAGCGCGCGTGGATGATGGGGGCGGTGACGGTGATCGCCTACGCGGTCTACGTCGCCGTCGTCCTGGGCCGTTGGGAGGGCGGGCCGCTCGTCGACGTGCCCTACGTCGGACCGGTGCTGTGGACCATCGGCGGCGCGATCGCGACGACCGTCGTGCTGCACACCGCCATCGCGACGCTCTCGCCCGAGGACGCCGACGTGAAGGACCAGCGGGACCGGGAGATCACCCGGTTCGGCGAGCACTCGGGGCGCTCGCTGGTCGTCGTCGGCGGGACGGCGGCGTTCGTGCTGGCGCTGCTCGACGTCGACCAGTTCTGGATCGCGAACGCCCTCTACCTCGCCTTCGCGCTGTCCGCCGTGGCGGAGTCCGTGGCGAAGGTCGCCGCCTACCGCGGGGGCTTCTGGCCGTGGTGAGGGCGACTCGGGTCACGAACTCGATCAGGGCACTGCGGTTCGCGCACGGGGAGATGACGCAGGCCGAACTGGCCACCGCCATCGGGGTCAGCAGGCAGACCGTGATCGCCATCGAGCAGGGGCGGTACTCGCCCTCGCTGGAGATGGCCTTCCAGATCGCCGAGGCCTTCGGCGTTCCGCTCGACGACGTGTTCCAGTACACCAAGGAGGAGAAGCCGTGAAGGCGATCGTGCAGGACGAGTACGGACCGGCCGACGTGCTGGGGTTCCGGGACGTCGACAGACCCGCGGCGGGTGACGGCGAGGTGCTCCTGCGGGTGCGGGCGGCGGGCGTCGACCCCGGCGTGTGGCACCTGACCAGGGGGCTGCCGTACCCGGTGCGGCTGGTGTCCGGGCTGCGGAGGCCGAAGGCGAAGGTGCCGGGCCTGGACGTGGCCGGGGTGGTGGAGGAGGTCGGGGCGGGCGTGACGCGCCTCGCCGTCGGCGACGAGGTGTTCGGGACGTGCGACGGGGCGTTCGCCGAGTACGCCGTGGCCCGTGAGGACCGGTTCGCGCCGAAGCCCGCCAACCTGTCGTTCGAGCAGGCGGCGGCGGTGCCGGTGTCGGCGTGCACGGCGCTCCAGTCGTTGCGCGACACGGGGAAGGTCGCCGCGGGGCAGCGGGTGCTGATCATCGGTGCGGGCGGTGGCATCGGGGTGTACGCCGTGCAGCTCGCCGCGGTGTTCGGGGCCGAGGTCACCGGCGTGTGCTCGACCGGGAAGGTCGAGCTGGTCCGGTCGCTGGGCGCGGACCACGTCGTCGACTACACGCGCGAGGACTTCGCGGGCGGCTTCGACCTGATCCTCGACATCGCGGGCAACCGGCCGCTGTCCCGGCTGCGGCGCGCGCTCACACCGAGCGGCACGCTGGTGATCGTGGGCGGCGAGGGCGGCGGGAAGCTGTTGCAGGGCACCGACCGCCAGCTCCGGGCGCTGGCCCTGTCGCCGTTCATCCGGCAGCGGCTGTGCACGCTCGTCTCGTCGCAGCCCCTGGCGGACCTGGAACTGCTCGCCGACCTCCTGGCGGCGGGCACCGTGAAGCCGGTCGTCGACCGGACGTTCCCGCTCAGCGGGGCCGCCGACGCCGTGCGGTACCTGGAACTCGGGCACAGCACCGGCAAGTCCGTCCTCACGGTGTGAGGGCCAGGTCTCGGCACCGCGCTCTCAGCACTCCGTCGAACGGGCCCGCGCACCGCACGTCGGTGACCCGGCCGAGGTACGCGTGCGGCACGGTGGCCCGCGGGTAGGCGCAGGTGGCGATCCGGTCGGCCGCCAGGGCGCAGGAGGTCGTGCCGACCACGTCGGCGAAGTCCGCCGCGTGCGGGCCGTGGTGCTCGGTCCGGTGGCCGCGCACCACCACGACCGGCCGGTCCGGGAACAGCGCGGTCAGCGCGGCGCGACGACCAGGACGCCGTCCGGGAACGCCGACCCGGCCGCCTTCGGCACGGCGGTCGGCGTGGCGCCCGCGCCCACGTGCGGCCCCGTCCGTCGCCGATCACCTCGCGCACCCGCGCCGCGTCCCACCGGGCGACCGAGCCGGCAGCCGCACCACCGGGTCGGCCCGCACCAGCGCGGTGATCTCCTCCGGGGGCGGCACGGTCGCGTCGCCCGGCCCACCGGCCGACCTCTCCCCGACCGGGTCGGCCGACGGCGGGGAAAGCGCAGCTCCGGGCCGCCGCGGCCGAGGGGGATCGGGCGGCGCGCCCGGCTTGTAGGCTCGGCTGGTGAGTGAGCACCTGATCCTCGACACGGCCGGCCACGTCGCCACCCTGACGATCGACCGGCCCGCCAAGCGCAACGCGATGAGCTACGAGATGTGGTCCGCGCTGCCCGGCCTGCTCGACCTCGTCCGGCACGACGACGAGATCAGGGTGCTGGTCCTGCGGGGCGGGGAGAACTTCTCGGCGGGCGCGGACATCAGCGAGTTCTCGACGCTGCGCAACGGCGCCGAGGGCGCGGCGAAGTACAACCGGGCGGTGCTCGCGGGGGAGAGGGCCATCGCGGGGCTCGGCAAGCCGACGATCGCCGCGATCACCGGGTTCTGCGTCGGCGGCGGCTGCGAGCTGGCCCTGGCGTGCGACGTGCGGATCGCCGAGTCGGGTGCGCGGTTCGGCATCACACCCGCCAAGCTCGGCATCGTCTACAACTTCACGTCCACCAAGCAGCTCGTCGACGTGGTCGGCCCGTCGTGGGCCAAGCAGATCCTGTTCAGCGGCGAACTGGTCGACGCGGCGACGGCGCTGCGCATCGGGCTGGTCAACGAGGTCCACGAGCCCGGCGCGCTCCAGGCGCGGGTGCGGGAGCTGGCCGGGACGATCGCGTCACGGGCGCAGGTGAGCCTGCGCGGGGCGAAGACGATCGTCACCCTCATCACCGAGGGCCAGCACGAGGAGGACGGCGCTGTGCACGCCCTCTACGAGGAGGCCGTGCACAGCGCCGAGTACGCCGAGGGCGTCGCGGCGTTCCTGGAGAAGCGAGCGCCGAACTTCTAGGGCCGCGCTAGACGTTCGCCGTCTCGGCGGCGATCGTCGTGCTGTCGCCGTGTCCGGTGTGGACGATCGTCTCCGGGGGCAGCGGCAGCAGGCGCGCCCTGATCGACGCGACGATGGTGTCGAAATCCGAATAGGACCGACCGGTGGCGCCGGGACCGCCCTGGAACAGCGTGTCGCCGGTGAAGACGACCCCCAGCGACGGCACGTGGAAGCACACGGCGCCCGGCGCGTGGCCGGGCGTGTGCAGCACGTGGACCTCGCCGCCGCCGACGGTGATGACCTGGCCGTCGGCCAGGTCGCCGTCGGGGGCGCGGTCCGGGTGGGTCAGGTCCCACACGACCCGGTCCGCCGGGTGCAGCAGCACCGGGGCGCCGGTCGCCTCGGACAGCGCCGGGGCGACCCGCACGTGGTCGTCGTGCGCGTGCGTGGCCAGGATCGCGACGACCTCGCGGCCGTTCACCACCTCGAGGATCGCGTCCACGTCGTGCGGCGCGTCGATCACCGCGCACTCCTCGTCGTCGCCCAGCACCCAGACGTTGTTGTCCACGTCGAAGGTCTGGCCGTCCAGCGAGAAGGTGCCGGAGGTGACGCCGTGGTCGATCCGCATCAGAAGACCACCACCGAGCGCAGGACGTCGCCCTTGTGCATCTTCTCGAACGCGGCCTCGACGCCGTCGAGCGGGATCTCCTCGCTGACGAACGCGTCGAGGTCGAGCCTGCCCTGCTGGTAGAGGTCGACGAGCATCGGGAAGTCGCGGCTGGGCAGGCAGTCGCCGTACCAGCTCGACTTGAGCGAGCCGCCGTGGCCGAAGAAGTCGATCAGCGGCATCTCGATCTTCATGTCCGGCGTCGGCACGCCGACCAGGACGACCGTGCCCGCCAGGTCGCGGGCGTGGAACGCCTGCTTCCACGTCTCCGGCCTGCCGACGGCGTCGATCACGACGTCCGCGCCGAAGCCGTCGGTCAGCTCCTTGATGGCCTCGACCGCGTCCACCTCGCGGGCGTTGACGAAGTGCGTGGCGCCGAAGCCCTTGGCCCACTCCAGCTTCCGCGGGTCGGTGTCCACGGCGATGATCTTCGCCGCGCCCGCGAGCCTGGCACCCGCCACCGCGCCGTCGCCCACACCGCCGCAGCCGATGATCGCGACCGAGTCGCCGCGGCCGACGCCACCGGTGTTCATGGCCGCGCCGATGCCCGCCATCACGCCGCAGCCGAGCAGGCCGACGGCGGCGGGGCGTGCGGTCGGGTCGACCTTGGTGCACTGGCCCGCGTGCACGAGGGTCTTCTCCGCGAACGCGCCGATGCCGAGCGCGGGGGACAGCGCGGTGCCGTCCTCCAGCGTCATCGGCTGGGCGGCGTTGTGGGTGTTGAAGCAGTACCAGGGCTTGCCGCGCTTGCACGCCCGGCACGAACCGCAGACCGCGCGCCAGTTCAGCACGACGAAGTCACCGGGCTCGACCTCCGTGACGCCCTCGCCGACCTGCTCCACGATGCCCGCGGCCTCGTGGCCCAGCAGGAACGGGAACTCGTCGTTGATGCCGCCCTCGCGGTAGTGCAGGTCGGTGTGGCAGACACCGCAGGCCTGCACGCGCACCACCGCCTCGCCGGGGCCGGGGTCGGGGATCACGATGGTCGTCAACTCGACCTGCTGCCCCTTGCCCCGAGCGATCACGCCGCTGACTTCCTGCGCCACGTCGTCCTCCGTTTTCGCCGCACGTCGTCGTACTTGAAGTCGATCAGTCAACCAGGCGTTCGCCGTCGAAGACACCCAGGTCCTCGCGGTAGAACTCGATGCCCACGCCGTTCGGGTCGCGGAAGTACAGGCTGTCGTCCACGCCGCGGTCCGGACCCAGGTACTCCACGCCCTCGGCGTCCAGGGTGGCCTTCGCCGCGGCGAACTGCTCCGCGGACACCGACAGCGCCAGGTGCTGCACGGCGCCGATGGTCTCGCTGAAGTCGGGGTGGTCGTGGCCGGGGAAGTCGAAGAACCCCAGCAGGTTGCGGTGGCCGATGTCGAAGAAGAAGTGGCTGGAGCCCGCGTAGTCGCGGTTCTCCACCAGCTCCACCAGCGGGAACCCGAGGAACTCCTGGTAGAACTTGATCGTCGTCTCGACGTCGCGGCAGATCAGCGCGATGTGGTGCACGCCCCTGGTGGGCGAGGGCCCGCGGTCGGCGAGCGGCGTGAGGTACTTGGTCCGCAGCTCGTCCCGACGGGCGCGGACGGCGTCGAGTTCGGCGCCCTCTGGCTGTGGCATGAGGTGCTCCTCCGGTCGCTGGTGGTGCTGCCAACGGCAATGGTAGTTGCGCGTTCAATTTCTTGCCCGGTCATCGGTCGTTGCGCAGCACGCACAGCGTTCCGTCACACGCAACAACCTGCGCCCACGGCGGCGTCCTGTCAAGACGTCCGACCGGGTACTCCCCGTGGACGACGAGGAGCGCCCGCTCCGCGAGGCGGAACGGGCGCTCCCAGTGGTGGTGGTGTGGTCGGTCAGTCCATGTCGCGCTTGTCGCCGGGCCACTCGCCGGTCAGCTTGTCGTACCCGGTGGCGCCACCGCGGTCGATGGCGGCCTTGACGAGCCCGAAGATCGCGCCCTGCACGGTCGCGGCGAGCAGCACCTCGGTCCACGACCGGTCCTGCTGGGTCGGGGTCGGCGCTTCCCTGTCCCCGGAGATGAGCTTCCAGACCTGCCCGAACGCCTTGCCCGCCAGCACACCGCCGAGCACGCTCACCGCCATGCCGAGCGGGCGGTAGAGGATCTTGTTCATCACGCCCTCCCGCGGGTGAGCTTCCACAGCACGAACAGCACCGCGGCGATGATCCCGGCCGTGGCGACCGGGTGCTTGCGGGCCTGGGCGGCGACGGGCTCGGGCAGCGCGCCCACGGCCTGGTCGGCCTTCGCCTTCACCTGCGGCGGGATCGCGTCGACCACGTGCGCCGCGGCCTCGGACGCCTTGGCCCTCGCCTCGTCCGCCTTGACGCGGACCTGCGGCGGGATGGCGTCCACGGCCTGCGCGGTGACCGTCGCGGCCTTGGCCTTCACCTGCTGCGCGGTCTCGGCGGCCCTGTCACCCACCTGCGAGGCCGTCTCGGCGGCCTTGGCGGTGGCCTCCCTGCTCTTCACCTTCACCTGCTGCGCGGTCTCGGCCGCCTTGTCGCCGACCTGCGCCGCGGTCTCCCTACCCTTGGCCTTCACCCGCGCGGGCACGTCGGCCTTGTGCGCCAACGCTTCCACGGTGTCGCCGAGTTCCCTGCGCGTCTTCTCGATGTCGGCGCGCAACTCCGCCGGGTCGGTGGGGACTTCCTTCTGGCCGCTCATCGGTGTGCCCTCTCGCTTACCGTGGCGATGTCCTGCTTCACGCCCTCGATCGCCTGTTCAGGAACGGGTGGTGTGCCCTTGTCGATCTGCTTCTTGCCGATCAGCGCCACGATCCCCGCGACGGCGAAGACGCCGAGCGCGACGACGAAGGCGGCCAGCCACGGAGCCATCACCGTGGCCAGGAGGAGCACGAGCCCGGCGATCAGGGACATCACGCCGAACCACGCGAGGACGCCCGCGCCGCCGAACAGCCCGGCACCGACGCCGACCTTCTTGCCCTTGGCCTGCACCTCCGCGACCGCGAGCTTGATCTCTTCCCTGGCCAGCCTGCTGACCTGTTCCGTCAGCCGGCCGACGAGCTGCGCCGTCGACGCCTCACGCACTGTGCTGTCCATGACCGCCTCCTCTCTCTGAAGGGCGGTTACCCCGATGCGCCGATGTCAACCACCTGGTGTGGTGAATCCGTCCGGTGGTTACCCCTCCGGCCATGACCGACAAGGCCACAGAGCGGATGCCCGCCGCGCCAACGGACCTCCCGAAGCGATCGTGGTGGGAGGTGCTCAAGCGGACGGTCAAGGAGTTCAACCGCGACAACCTCACCGACTGGGCGGCGGCGCTCACCTACTACGGGGTGCTGTCGCTGTTCCCCGGACTGCTGGTGCTCACGGCCGCGCTGGGCCTGATGGGTCCGTCGGCGACGCAGTCGCTCGTCGACAGCGTGAACAGCCTCGGTCCGGGGCAGGCGCGCGACATCATCGTCGGCGGGATCGAGGAGCTCCAGAGGACGAAGTCGTTCGCGGGTCCCCTGGCGGTCATCGGTCTGCTGGCCGCGCTGTGGTCGGCGTCGGGGTACATCGGCGCGTTCATGCGCGCCTCGAACTCGATCTACGACGTCGAGGAGGGGCGCCCCTTCTGGAAGGTGATCCCGCTGCGGCTCGGCCTGACCCTGGGCGTGGTGGTGCTGCTGGTGATCACCGCGGCGGGCATCGGGCTCAGCGGCGGCGTGGCCGAGGAGGTGGGCCGGTTCCTGGGACTCGGCTCGACCGCCGTCACGGTCTGGGACATCGCGAAGTGGCCGGTGCTCCTGGTGCTCGCGAGCCTCGCGATCGGCCTGCTGTTCTGGGCGTCGCCCAACGTGCGCCAGCCGAGCTTCCTGTGGATCACCCCCGGCGGCGCGCTCGCGGTCGTCGTCTGGATCATCGCCTCGCTGGGGTTCGCCTTCTACGTCGCGAACTTCAGCTCGTACAACAAGACCTACGGCGCTCTCGCGGGCGTGATCGTCTTCCTGGTGTGGTTGTGGATCTCGAACCTGGCCCTGCTGCTCGGCGCGGAACTCGACGCCGAGCTGGAGCGGGGTCGCCGGATCGAGGCGGGGCAGTCGCCGGAGCACGACCCGGTGGCCCCGCCCCGTGACACCAGGGCGATGGACGGCGACCGGGCGTAGACCCGGCCGCCTCCCGCACGGCTACTCGGCCGCGCCCTGCTGCGCTTCGGCTTCCTTGCGCACCTCGTCCATGTCGACCTTGCGGGCCTGGTCGATCAGGTCCTCCAGCGCCGCCTCGGGCAGCGCGCCCGGCTGCGCGTAGAGCACGATCCCGTCGCGGACGATCATCAGGGTCGGGATGGACCGCACCTGGAACGTGGCGGCCAGCTCCTGCTGGGCTTCCGTGTCGACCTTGCCGAAGACGATGTCCCCGTGCTTCTCGGACGACTTGTCGTAGACCGGCGCGAACTGGCGGCACGGACCGCACCACGAGGCCCAGAAGTCCACCAGGACCATGTCAGAACCACCGACGACCTCGTCGAAGTTCTTCGTGGTCAGCTCCACCGTGGCCATTCGTCCTCCTAGCTCGACTTGCAGTCCTTGCGCCCCGTCCAACGCGCGGGCGACCTCCAGGATTCCCCAGGGAATTTCAACTCGCTGTGGACATCTTCAACAACGAGTTGTAGCTTTTCGCCACCACACCTGGAGGCGCCGTGCTGATCCGAAGGCTTGCCGTTACCGCCCTAGTCCTGTCCACGCTGGTGGCCTGCGGGAACGACGACGGGGCCGCACCGGCCGCGTCCGGAGGGCCGCAGCCGTCCACCGAGTCGATCGTCTCGTCCGTGAAGAAGGACGACGCGCTCGCCGCGGGCCTGCCGCCCGCCATCGCGTCCGCGGGCAAGCTGCGGATCGGCTCGAACATCCAGAACCCGCCGAACAACTTCTACGCGGAGGACGGCAAGACGGCGAAGGGCTCCGAGGTCGACCTCGCCAAGGCCGTCGCCGCGAAGCTCGGCCTCCAGGTCGAGTACAGCGACATGGCGTTCAGCTCGCTGATCACCAGCCTCCAGTCCGGCCGGATCGACCTGACGATGGCGGCGATGAACGACACCCCCGAGCGCCGGCAGGCGATCGACTTCGTCGACTACTTCACCTCCGGCATCACGATCATGGTGCAGAAGGGCAACCCCAGCTCCGTCAAGGGGCCGGACGACCTCTGCGGCAAGGGCGTCGCGGTCAACCTGGGCACCAGCCAGGAGGCCTACGCCAAGGAGCAGAGCACGAAGTGCGTCGCCGCGGGCAAGGGCGAGGTGACCGTGACCTCGACCGACAGCGACACGCAGAACCAGAACCAGCTGCGCACCGGCCGCGTCGCCGCGATCCTCAACGACCTGCCGACCGCCGTGTACGTGGCGCAGACGGCGGGCAAGGGTGAGTACTTCGAGGTCGTCAAGGCCGACCCGATCAACGGCGGGCCGTACGGCATCGGCGTGAACAAGTCGAACCCGGAGCTGACCAAGTCGGTCCAGGCCGCGCTCCAGGCGCTGGTGGACGACGGCACCTACGGCAAGATCCTGGCCGAGTGGGACGTCGCCCAGGGCGCGATCGCGAAGGTGACCGTCAATGGCGGGTGAGGACCTCCAGGTCGTCCCGATCCGGCACTGGGGCCGCTGGGTCGTCGGGGCGCTGATCCTGGGGCTGCTCGCGGCGCTCGGGTTCGCGCTGGCCGACGCGCGGATCCTCTACGAGGACGTGCCGGGCTTCTTCACCCACGAGATCATGATCAGCGGTCTGGTCAACACCGTCGTCCTCGCGGTGTGCGCCCAGGCCGGGGCGGTCGTGCTGGGCGTGGTGCTCGCGCTGCTGCGCCGGTCGCCCAACCCGGTGGCCCGCTGGTTCGCCTGGGGCTACATCTGGCTGTTCCGCGGCCTGCCGGTGCTGCTCCAGATCCTGCTGTGGTTCAACCTCGCGCTGGTGTTCGAGTTCATCTCCGTCCCGGTGCCGTTCACCGACGCGTTCCTGCTGCACGAGCCGACGAACGTGCTCATCACGGCGTTCGTGGCGGCGCTGCTGGGGCTGGGGCTCAACGAGAGCGCGTACATGGCGGAGATCGTCCGGGCGGGCCTGAACAGCGTCGACCCCGGCCAGATCGAGGCCGCGAAGGCCATCGGCATGACGCCGGGGAAGACGTTCCGGCGGGTGGTACTGCCGCAGGCGATGCGGGTGATCATCCCGCCCACCGGCAACAACTTCATCAACATGCTCAAGGGCACGTCGATGGCGTCCGTGATCGGGTTCCTGGAGCTGATCCACGCGGCCAACCGGATCTCCTCGGGCAACCTGGAGATCATGGAGACGCTGATCGCCGCCGCCCTGTGGTACCTGATCGTGGTGAGCGTGGCCAACGTCGGGCAGTACTACCTGGAACGCGCCTACGGGAAGGGTGTCCGGTGACTCTCGTTCGTGCGCACGGGGTGCGGAAGTCCTACGGGTCCACCGAGGTCCTCAAGGGCGTCGACCTGACCGTCGACGAGGGCCAGGTCGTGTGCCTGCTCGGGCCGTCCGGCGCGGGCAAGAGCACGTTCCTGCGGTGCGTGAACCACCTGGAGACGATCGACGCCGGTCGGATCTGGGTCGCGGGGCACCCCGTCGGGTTCGTGCTCAAGGGCGGGAAGCTGCACGAGCTGCCCGAGCGCGAGGTGGCCACGCAGCGGCGGGACATCGGCATGGTGTTCCAGCGGTTCAACCTGTTCCCGCACCGCACCGCGCTGGAGAACGTGACCGAGGGGCCGATCCAGGTCCTGGGCCGTCCGCGCAAGGAGGCCGAGCGGGAGGCGCTGGAGCTGCTGACCCGCGTCGGGCTCGGCGACCGCGGCGGCGCGTACCCGCGCGAGCTGTCCGGCGGGCAGCAGCAGCGGGTCGCCATCGCCCGTGCGCTGGCGATGAAGCCGAAGGTCATGCTGTTCGACGAGCCGACCTCGGCGCTGGACCCCGAGCTGGTGGGGGAGGTGCTCGACGTGATGGTGGCGCTGGCCCGCGACGGGATGACCATGATCGTGGTGACCCACGAGGTGGGGTTCGCCCGCGAGGTCGCCGACCACGTCGCCTTCATGGTGGACGGCGCGATCGTCGAATCCGGGACGGCTCGGGAGGTGTTGGACAATCCGCGACATCAACGCACGCGCCAGTTCCTCGCAAAGGTGCTCTAGGTGACTACTCGGCTCCCCGCCTCCTACCTGGTCCAGTTCCACGAGCCGGAGGGGTACCTGGACTTCGGGCGGTTCGGGCCGCCCTCGCACGCCGTGGTCGACACCTCCACGCGGTTGCTGGAGGCGTCCGCCTCGGCCGGTCCATCCACTGTGGACGATCTGATGCGGCAGGAGCTGCGGGCCAAGGCGGCCGCGGCCCGGCTGTGCCGCAGCGACACCGACCACGTGACGCTGCTGCCCAACACCAGCACCGGCCTGTTCCAGGTCGCCCTCGGGGTGACCGGTCAGGTCGTGGTGTCCGCGGCGGAGTTCCCGGCCAACACCTACCCGTGGCAGCGGGCCTGCCGCGCCGAGGTGCGGTGGATGCGGCCTCCGCGCGGCTGGGTGACGCCCTCCGCCGTGCGCGACGCGCTGACCCCGGAGACCACCGCCGTGTCGGTGAGCGCGGTGGACTTCCGCACCGGCTACCGGGCCGATCTCGCCGCGCTGCGCGAGGTGGTCGGGGACCGGCTGCTGGTCGTGGACGGCATCCAGGGCTTCGGCGTCGTCGACGAACCGTGGGAGGTCGCCGACGTGCTCGTCGTCGGCGGGCAGAAGTGGCTGCGCGCCGGATGGTCCACCGGGTTCATGGTGCTGTCGGACCGGGCGCTGGAGCGGCTGGTCCCGACGGTGTCCGGGTGGACCGGGGCGTTGGACGCCGGGCTGTTCGACGACGACGTGCACCCGGTGGCCGAGGGAGCCGCCGGGTGGTCGATCACGAACCTCAGCCCGATCGCCGCCGGTGCCCTGGGGCACGCGCTGGAACTGGTGGAACTCGGCGGCGTGCAGGCCATCGGCGCCCGGATCGCGGAGCGGTTGGACGAGGTGACCGAGGCCGTTCACGCGGCGGGAGGCGAGGTCGTGTCGGCGCGGGACCGCCGCGCCGGGATCCTGGCCTTCACCGTGCCGGAGCACCCCGCCTCCGTCGTCGGCGCGGCGCTGGTCGACGCCGGGGTCACCGCCACCGTGCGGCCGGAGCACGTGCGGATCACCCCGCACGCGTCCACGACACCGGAGACGATCGCCCGGTTCACCGCCGCGCTGCGCGGTGTCCGGCGGCCGGTGCCGCCGATCGCCCACGCGGTCGAGCAGGTGTCCGGCGGGTCGGACGTGCTGGCCGCGCTGGTGCCCACCGTCAACAGCCTCGCCGCCGCGCTGGGGGCCGGGACCGAGGTCGTGCTGCACGACCTCGGCGCGCTGCCCAACTCGATCGTGGCCATCGCCGGTGACCTGACCGGGCGCGAGGTCGGCGGACCGATGACCGACCTGCTGCTGGGTCTGGTGCGCCGGGGGACCACCCAGGACCTGACGAACTACGAGACCTACGCGCCGGACGGGCGGGTGATCCGGTCGTCCACGGTGTTCCTGCGAGACTCGGACGGCGTGGCCGTCGGGTGCCTGTGCGTGAACAGCGACCAGGCCGTCGCCGGTCGCGTCGAGCGGGTGGTGGAGACGTTCCCCGGTGACGTGGACACGTTGCAGCGCCTGCTGGTCGAGCGCGCGGTGGCCGACGTGGACGTGCCGGTGCCGCTGATGAAGAAGGTGCACAAGTCGACCGTGGTGCGGGTGCTGGACGACGCCGGGTACTTCCTCATCAAGGACTCCGTCGACCACCTGGCCGGGGCGCTGGACGTCACCCGGTACACGATCTACAACTACCTCAACGAGATCCGGGGTACCGCGAAGGCGGGCGGGTGAGCACGGGGCCGGGCGCTCCGACGCCCGGCCCCGCACGGCCCTCGACCAGGGAGCGGAGCCCCGGAGTGGGCGCCAGACCCAGGTTCGCGCGGAGGAGGCGGCTGAACCGGGTGAACGCGTGCACCGCCTCGGACTGGTTGCCCTCCGCCAGGTGGACGCGGATGAGGGCCGCGTGAGCGCTCTCCCGCAACGGGTCGGCCCGCACCACGGCGCCCGCCGCGGCCGTGGCGTCACCGAAGCGCCTCGCCTCGACCAGGCCGTCCACCACCGCTTCCAGCGCGTGGAGCCGGAGTTGGCGCCAGTCCTCGGCTTCGACGAGGACCCACTCGTCGTACCAGAGCGGGAGCAACTCCGACGACAGGGTGGCGACCGCCTCCACACCCAGGTCCGCCGCCGCGTGCGGGCCCGCGTCGAGCAGGCGGTGGGCGAGCGCCCGCGCGTCGTGCAGGTCGACCGTGACCCCTGGGGCGAGTTCCAGGCTCGACGGGGTGATCAGCAGCGTCCGCCTGCCCGCGTCGTTCATCCGGATCAACGTCGACCTCAGGGCGGCGTAGGCGTGCCCCTCGGACGAGTTCGTCCACAGCGAACCCGCCACGAGCAGCCTCCCCACCGCTCGGTGGTGCAACGCCGTGAACGCGAGCAGGCGCTCCGCTCCTCCGGAGACGGGAACGGCCCCGGTGCTCCCGGTGAGCTGGAACCCGTCGAGGAGGGTGACGCGCAAGCCCGTCGCGGTGGGTGGGTTCGGCGCCGACACCGGTGTGGTGTCGAGCAGATCCGAAAGGATGATCACGGGAGAGCCCTTCGACTTCGCCCCGCACGTCCTGCGCACCCGCTGCCGAAGTCGGAGCCTGCTGGGACCGGACCGCCTGATGGCCTCTTCCGATCACGCTACCAGCCTGGGTGTGGTGGGCGACCTCGGTTCACGAAAGCCTTGCCAGCTCTCGAATCCGGCACGCGTGGTGGTCGGGTGCGCGCCGTTCAAACCACTCGTTCAGGGGTCCGCTCCGCCACCCCGTGGTAAGGGGTGGCGGAGCGGATCCGCCTTCCGAGGTCTGGTCGTCCTCGCGCGGGCGGGCGCTACGACTCGCAGCTGTCGCGAAGGTCCGGGGGCACGCCGACGGGGCCGCAGGAGTCGGTGTCGACACCGCCGTTGAGGGTGTCCTCGGCGGAGTCGGTGCCGGGGCCCCTGAGCCTGTCGTTGCCCGCGGAGCCGGACAGGGTGTCGATCCCGAGGCCGCCGTTGAGGATGTCGTCGCCCACCCCGCCGGTGAGCGTGTCGTTGCCGTCGCCGCCGTGGATCGTGTCGGCCGAGGACGTTCCGGTCACGGTGTCGTTGCCGCCGTAGCCGTAGACGGTCTTCCCGGGGCTGGCACCCGTGCAGTCGATCGTGTCGTTCCCGCCGGAGCCGTGCACGGTGGTGTCCGTCTGCGTCACGCCCGGACCGATCACGCACGGGGAGGCCGCCGATGCGCTGCCCGCTCCCGCGACACCGCCCAGCACGATGACTCCGGCGGCCAGGATCGGGTAGAGCTGTCGAATTCGCACTGTGGTTCTCCGTTTCGAGTTCGGAATTTCGGATGAGCACATCGTGCGATACGTGGCGTTACCGGTGCGTGACGCGGTGTGGTTGCCGTGGGACGAGGGGTGGGTTTTCCGCTTACCTGAATTCGATTCGCTCTTTTCGGGGTGGTCGAAATCGAATTCCCGGCGCGGGTCGACCGCGGTCCGAGTGGTCGGGTATGGCGGCTGACGTGCGGTGGGGCCATGAGGGAGCGGCCCTGGTAGGTGCGGCCATTTGGGCTACAAACGCCCCGATCAATTCATCGCGGGTATAGCGTGGAATGTGTTCCCGAACCCCGGTGGCGCGCTACTCCCGCACTAGCTCACCAGCTCGTTCGAATTGTGCTGGTGCATGCGCGCGCTATCCGCGTTCACGCAGTCTGTGCGCCGCACAGACCATCCTCAACCGTGCTCCAGGAAATGAAGCCGTCATGCGTCGAATCCGTACAGTTCTGCTCCGGGCAATGTTCGGCACGACCGTCGTGGTGGGGGGACTGGTCGCCTTGCCCCAGGCGGCGCAGGCCGTCACGATCCCGGTGGCGTGCAGCGAGAACGCGCTGGTCGCAGCCGTCACCCTGGCCAACTCCACCCCCGCCGCGGACACCCTCGTCCTCGCCGGGGGCTGCACCTACGGCATGACCACCAGCCACGGCGGCGCCGCGAACGCGTTGCCGGTCATCACCACCCCGATCGAGATGGTCGGGCCCGCCACCGTCACGAACGCCTCACTGCTGCGCCTCGGGTTGTTCCGGATCGCCGAGGTCGGCCCGACCGGCAGCCTCACCCTCACCACCGGGGTCGCGTTCACCAACGGCAACGTGCTCGGCGACGGCGGCGGCATCCTCAACCACGGTGCCGTCACCCTCACCGGGAGCACCTTGACCGGCAACACCGCGTTGGGCGACGGCGGCGGACTCGCCAACGCGGACACCCCGTCCGGCACCGCGCCCGCCGCGACGTTCACCAACAGCCCGGTGTCCGGCAACACCACCCTGCTCGGCGACGGCGGAGGCATCTACAACGGCCTCCGCGGCACGCTGACCGTCACCGGGGTCGCGGGCAGCCCCCTGTTCATCACCGGCAACACGGCGGGCAGGGGCGGCGGCATCTCCGCGATCAACTCCACCGCGACGACCCTGACCCAGACCGCCGTGACCAGCAACCACGCGCTGCTGCTCGTGGGCGCCTCCGGCGGCGTCCACCGCCAGGGCGGCACGATGACCACCACCGACACCCCCATCACCGCCAACACCCCGAACAACTGCGTCGGCAGCACCCCGGCCGTCCCCAACTGCACCGGCTGACCCCGCGCCGCTGTGCCGGCCCCGACCGGCACAGCGGCGTTCGTCGGTGTCGGGTCAGCGGGTCGTCCAGTGGCCTGCCGTGCCCCGGTGCACCGCCTCGTGGACGGCGTCCCTGGCCCGGTTCGCCTCGTCGTCGGACAGCGTGCGGCTCAGGTCTCGGAGGACGATCCTCAGCAGCACGTTCTTCTGACCCGGTAGCGCCCCCAACCTCGCCGCGGCCGACGGCGGCAACTCCTCGACCGGGGTCTCCGACAGCACCTCGATCTCCTCCGCCAGATCGCCGATGGCCGTGCGCACCTGGTCGCCGAGGGTCTCGTCATCCGCCTGCTCGTCCACCGCGACGGACAGGTCCCGCACCACCGGTGGGTGCCTGGAGACCTGGCGGTACGGGGTGAGGTCCAGCATCTGGTCGGCGATCCTCGGGTCGGTCGCCGAGAGCAGCCTGATGTCGGTGATGCCCTTGCGGAGCATCAGGAGCCGGTCCAGGCCAAGGCCCAGCGCGATGCCCGTGACGGTGGTCGGCAGGCCCGCCCCGTCCAGTACGTGCCTCGCCGCGAGACCGCACTCGGCCACCTCCAGCCACCGGCCGTCCAGGAGGACGTCCACCTGGCTGCCGTTCTCGGTGTACGGGTGGGTGGCCGGGACCAGGCGCAGGGTGGCGTCGGGCAGCGCGCCCCTGATCGCGGTGACGACCAGGTCGTCCAGGTCCCGCGGTGTGCGGCTGATGCGCCACAGGTCGAGCTGGTGCGGGGTGCCGGTGTGCAGGCGGTCCACCGCGTCCCTGCGGTAGACCGCGCCCACGCACGCCAGGAGGACGTCGTCCCAGGTGTCGCCTTCGGCCGCCAGTCGCCTGAGCGACGAGGGGATCATGGCGCTGGCGTGGCTGCGGAGCACCCGTTCGGCGTCGACGTACCTGGTGTAGCGCGCGTCCCTGGTGATGGCGTCCGGCGGGTAGCCGAGGTTGGTGTAGTTGTCGGCGATCGTGGTGACCGGGTCTTCGCGGACCACGCGCAGGTCGGCGGTGGTCCTGGTCGCCGCGAGGACGTCGTCCACGATCAGTTGGACGGCGTGCTCGCCCTGTGCGGGGTCGCTGAGGTCGCGAGGGAGCATGGTGGGTCCTGTTCGGTGGGGTGGACGGGCGGGGGACTCCCCTCGGCCGGTCCGTCACCGGGTACGTGTCAGCGCGCGCTGAGGACCCCGGCGACCGGTGCTACCGGCCGGGGGTGGGTAAATCGGCGCGTCACGTGCACGTGCCAACCGTAGCAGCGGGATCAAGCATGATGTGCGCATGCTGACGAACAAGGGCGCCGACTTCGAGGAGTTCTGGGCCGAGCGCCACCTGTGCACGCTGACCACCGTGCGCGCCGACGGGACGCCGCACGTCGTGCCCGTGGGGGTGACGGTGGACGCGGAGGCCGGTGTGGCGCGGGTCATCACCTCCGGTGCCTCGCACAAGGTCCGGCACGTCCTCGCCGGTGGCGAGGCGGGCGTTCCGGCCGCCGTGTGCCAGGTGGACGGTCGTCGGTGGTCGACGTTGGAGGGGCGTGCCGTGGTTCGGCACGAACCCGAGGTGGTGGCCGACGCCGAACGGCGCTACGCGGCCCGCTACCGGACGCCGCGGGTGAACCCGCAGCGCGTGGTGATCGAGATCAAGGTCACCCGAGCGCTGGGGACCGTGTGATCGCGGTCGTCGGCATCGGCGTCGACGGGTGGGAAGGGCTGTCGCCCGCCGCCCGTGACGAGATTGAGGCCGCACAGGTGCTGATGGGCGACGCCCGGCAGTTGGAGATGGTGCCGGGCGACTTCGAGCGGGTCACGTGGCCGTCGCCGATGCTGCCCGCGCTGCCGGGGCTGTTCGAGGCGCACCGGCACCGGACGGTGTGCGTGCTGGCCAGCGGTGATCCGCTGCACCACGGGATCGGGTCGACGTTGATCCGCTTGCTGGGCGCCGACCGGGTGCGCATCGTGCCGCACCCGTCGTCCGTCTCGCTGGCGTGCGCCCGGCTCGGGTGGGCCGTCGACGACGTCGAGGTGGTCAGCACGGTCGGCAAGCCGGTCGAACTGCTGCACCCCGTGCTGCACCCCGGTCGCCGGGTGCTCGTGCTGGGGTCCACGCCATCGGCGGTCGCCGACCTGCTCGCGGCTCGCGGCTACGGCGACAGCGTCGTCACGGTGCTGGAACGCCTTGGCGGGCCTCGGGAACGGGTTCACCACGATCTGTCCTCTGTGGACTCACTGCACGTGCTGGCGATCGAGGTCGTCGGTACCGCCGTCCAGCCGCGGGTGCCGGGACTGCCCGAGTCCGCCTACGAGCACGACGGCCAGATCACCAAGCGCGAGGTGCGGGCCGTGACGCTGGCGCAGCTCGCCCCGGTGCCCGGTCAGCTCCTGTGGGACGTCGGAGCGGGCGCGGGCAGCATCGCGGTCGAGTGGGCCCGCGTGCACCCCGCGTGCCGGGCGATCGGGATCGAGCACCACCCCGAGCGGGCCGAGCGGATCGGCCGCAACGCGCGGAACCTGGGCGTGCCGGGCGTGCGCGTCGTCGTCGGCAAGGCCCCGGAGGCGCTGGTGGGCTTGGAACGCCCGTCCGCGGTGTTCATCGGTGGAGGTCTCACCGTGCCCGGTGTCGTGGAGGCGTGCTGGGAGGCCCTGCTGCCGGGTGGCAGGCTCGTGGTCAACGCCGTGACGATGGAGTCCGAGGCCGTTGTCGCCGCGTGGCACCCGAGGCTGGGCGGCGACCTGACCCGGATCGCGATCAACCGGGGCTCGCCGGTCGGCGGGTTCACCGGCTGGCGCCCGCACATGCCGGTCACCACGTGGGCCGTGACGAAGGAGACCGAGTGACCGTCCACTTCATCGGTGCCGGACCCGGTGCCGCCGACCTGATCACCTTGCGCGGAGCCACGTTGATCGGCTCCTCACCGGTCTGCCTGTACGCGGGCGCCCTGGTGCCGGTCGAACTGCTGGACCACTGCCCCCCGGACGCACGGCTCGTCGACACGGCGAACCTGACGCTGGACCAGATCGTGGCGGAACTGGTGGCAGCCCACCGGGCAGGCCAGGACGTGGCCCGCCTGCACTCCGGCGACCCGTCGGTGTTCAGCGCCATGGCCGAACAGATGCGCAGACTGGACGCCGAGGGCGTGCCGTACGACGTGACGCCGGGTGTACCCGCCTTCGCCGCGGCGGCGGCATCGCTGAAGCGCGAACTGACCGTGCCGGGCGTCGGTCAGACGGTCGTGCTGACCCGAACCTCGGCCCGCGCCACCCCCATGCCACCCGGCGAGGACTTGACGACGCTGGGCGCACCGGGCGCGACGATGGTGCTGCACCTGGCCGTGCAGCGCATCGAGGAAGTGGTGGCGGAACTGGTGCCGAACTACGGCGCGGACTGCCCGGTAGCCGTGGTGGCCCGAGCGAGCAGGGACGACGAGATCGTCATTCGCGGAATACTTTCGGATATCGCAAAAAAAGTGATCGAAGCAGAAGTAAAACGCACGGCGGTCATCGTGGTGGGCCGAGTCCTGGGCGCCACCCAATTCCTGGACAGCCACCTTTATTCAGCAGAACGCTGCCGCCCATGACAAGAAATCCGAACACCATTCCGGAAGCGCCGCCCTAACCGAACTAGCTGCGGACCAGCGAGGCAGTGCCCGGTCGGGACCCACGCAGCCGGGCTGTCCCTGACCCGGCTCCTGGGCTGGCCGGCCTGGTCTTCGCCGGGATGGAGGGGTGGTGCCTTGTCTGGACTGGCTGAACCGGGCTCTCTCCGGCCCGGCCCTCGGACCGGCTGGCCTGGTCTTTCCCTGGACCGGCGGGGCACTGCCTTGTCTGGACCCACTGTGCCGGGCTTTCCCCGACCCGGCTCCGGACTGGCCGGCCTGGTCTTCGCCGGGACTGGAGGGGCACTGCCCTGTCCGGACCCACTGAATCCGGCCCTCCCCAACCCGGCCCCCGGACCGGCTGGCCTGCTCTTCCTCGACCCGGCCCTCGAACCGGCTGGCCTGCTCTTCCCCAACCTGCCCCCCCGGACCTGCTGACCTGGTCTTTCCCCCTGTCCGGTGAACCCGGCCCTCCCCCGACCCACTGAACCCACCCCGGCCCCCAGGCCCCACCAGAACCGCCCCAACCGGACCCGCACGTCCCCGCGCGAGCCCGGCCGGGCAGCGATCAGCAGTGGAAGATCGAGCCACCGTTGACGAGCAGGCTGTCCTTGATCCAGCCCTGCTTGCCCGTCACCGTGTTCCTGATGTGGGACCACGTCCCGCCGTCGCCCTCGGTGTAGCAGTGCAGGTCCAGCACGTGCGATGCCTGCGCCTGGCCCACCGAGGTGCAGTTCGTGCCCGTCCCGGTGCGGGTGTTCGCCGCACCGGTGCTCTGGTCGGTGCCGCCGTCCTTGTCGCTCCAGTTGTTGTTCGGGCAGGCGGCCCGGACCGACACCCCCGCCCCCGGCTCGTCCGGCGCGGCGAGCGCCGATGGTGCGAGGGACACGAGCGCCCCCACGAGGACAGCGGTGGCAGCGGCAATGGATGTGATGGTGTTACGCATAACATTCCTCCCCTAGACCCCAGTTTCCGAGGAGGCTTTGTGATCATTTATCGCGAATCCCCCGATTCGCTCCTCCCCAGGTGATAAAGACGGTATCCGTCGGTGTTTATTGGTGTCAATCACTCGATAGTGCGGTGCCGGAGTTCGACGAATACCATGAACGCGTGATCCTGATTCTCGGCGGCACCGGTGAGGCGCGGCGCCTGGCGGCCCGCCTCCCCGGTCGGGTGGTCTCCTCGCTGGCCGGTCGGGTCACCGATCCCCGGCTGCCCGAGGGCGAGGTGCGGATCGGGGGGTTCGGCGGGGTCGGCGGGCTGGTGGAGTGGTTGCGCGTCAACGACGTCACGGCCGTCGTCGACGCCACGCACCCGTTCGCCGCGACCATGACCGCGCACGCCGTCGAGGCCACCGCGCTCGCCGGGGTGCCGCTGCTGGTGCTGCGCCGCCCCGGCTGGACGGCGCGACCCGGTGACGACTGGCGGTGGGTGGACTCGCTGGAGGAGGCCGCCGCGACCCTGCCGGGCGAACGGGTGTTCCTCACGACCGGGCGTCAGGACATCGGGGTGTTCGCCGGGGTCGACCGCTGGTTCCTCGCCCGCTCGGTCGAACCACCGGAACCCCCTGTGCCGCACCGGCTTCACGTCCTGCTCGACCGAGGCCCGTTCACCGTGGACGGTGAGGTCGCCCTGATGCGGCGGCACGCGGTCGACGTGCTCGTCACCAAGGACAGCGGTGGGGACCAGACGGCAGCGAAGCTGGTCGCCGCACGACGGCTGGGCATCCCCGTGGTGGTCGTGCGCCGCCCGCCGCCGCCCGCCGCGCCGACCGTGGACTCGGTCGACGCGGCGGTGGAGTGGGTCAGGCGGGGTAGCGGCGGGGCGTGAAGACCTGGCCGCTGCCGGTGGTCCTCGTCGTCGTGGAGCCGATCAGCAGCAGGCAGCGCATGTCCACCTCGGTCGGGTCCAGGTCGGCCAGGCGCACGACCCGGACGTCCTCCTGCTGCCCGCCGACGTCCCGGCCGATCACCACGGGGGTGTCGGGGGAGCGGTGGGCCAGCAGGAGGTCCCTGGCCGCCTCCACCTGCCACGTGCGGGTGCGCGACGCGGGGTTGTAGACCGCCAGCACGAGGTCCGCCCTCGCGGCGGCCTCCAGCCTGCCCGCGATGACCTCCCACGGCTTGAGCCGGTCCGACAGGGACAGCACGCAGTAGTCGTGGCCCAGCGGCGCGCCGACCCGGCTGGCCACGGCGTGCGCGGCCGTCAGACCGGGCAGCACGCGCACCGGCACCGAGGAGAACTGCTCCTCGTCACCGACCTCCAGGACGGCGCTCGCCATCGCGAACACACCGGGGTCGCCGGAGGACACGACGACGACCCGCGACCCGGACTTGGCCAGGTCCAGCGCGAACGCGGCGCGCTCGGCCTCCACCCTGTTGTCCGACGGGTGCTTGCGCTGGTGCGGGTTCGGCGGCACGCGGTCCAGGTACGGCCCGTAGCCGATCAGGTCGTCGGCCGACGCCAGCGCGGTGCGCGCCTCCGGGGTCAGCCACTCCGGCCCGGCCGGACCGAGACCCACCACGACGACCTCGCCGACCGCGGCGCGCTCGCGGTGCGGGACCCTGCTCGGCAGCACGGCGAGCGAGAAGTACGGCACGGTGTCCGGGTCCACTTCGGACAGTGCCGCGGTCCGCTCCCGGCCGGTGGTGGCGCGCTCGACGTACCAGGCGTCGTCCAGCCGCCCGGCCGACTCCAGAGCCGTGCGCACGTTCTTGAACGTGCGGCCCAGCTTCATGACCGCCGCCGAGTCCGTGTGGGCCAAGCGGTCGGCGAGCACCTCCGCGGGCAGCGTGCCGGGCAGGATCGTCAGCACCTCGTCGCGCTCCACCAGCGGCCTGCCGAGCACCGCCGACCCCGCGCTGACCGACGTCACGCCGGGCACCACCTCGGTCGGGTACCGGTCGGCCAACCGCTTGTGCAGGTGCATGTAGGAGCCGTAGAAGAACGGGTCGCCCGCCGCCAGCACGACCACGTCGCGGCCCGCGTCCAGGTGGGCGGCCAGCCGCGCGGCGCACTCCGCGTAGAACTGGTCTATCTCGCCCTGGTAGTCGTCGGTGTCCTCGGTGGTGACCGGGTACACCAGCTGCTCCTCGATCTGGTCGCCGCGCAGGTAGGGCGCGGCGGTCGACCTGGCGATGCTGCGGCCGTGCCGCGCGCTGTGGAACACGACCACGTCGGCCGCGCCGATCAGCCTGGCCGCCTTGACCGTGACCAGTTCCGGGTCGCCGGGGCCGACCCCGACGCCGTACAGCCTGCCCGTCGTCATTCTTCCTCGCTCGCGATCGCGTTGACGGCCGCGGCGGTGATGGCGCTGCCGCCCCGCCGCCCGCGCACGACCAGGTACTCCAGGCCCAGCTCGTTGGCGGCCAGCGCGTCCTTCGACTCGACGGCCCCGATGAAGCCCACCGGGATGCCGAGCACGGCCGCGGGTTTCGGCGCTCCCGCCTCGATCATCTCCAGCAGCCGGAACAGCGACGTCGGCGCGTTGCCGATGGCGACGACCGAGCCTTCGAGGTGGTCGCGCCACAGCTCCATCGCCGCCGCGCTGCGCGTGGTCTCCAGCCGGGCGGCCAGGTGCGGCACGCGGGCGTCGCCGAGCGTGCACAGCACCTCGTTGTCCGCGGGCAGCCGCCGCCGGGTGATGCCCGCCGCGACCATCGTGGCGTCGCACAGCACCGGGGCGCCCGCCAGCAGCGCGGCACGGGCGTCCGCGACGACGTTCGGCGAGTAGCCGATGTCGCCGACCAGGTCGACCATGCCGCAGGCGTGGATCATCCGGACCGCCACGCGCGAGACGTCCGCCGGTAACCCGCCGAGGTCCGCCTCGGCGCGGATCGTGGCGAACGACCGGCGGTAGATCTCGGCGCCGTCCTGGATGTAGCTCGTCAACTCGTCTCCTCGTAGCCGTCGCCGGTCGCGACGAACTCGATCACGTCTCCGGACGGTCGTCCGCAGCGTCGTGCGCAGCCCGCCCAGTGCACCGGTCGGGTGTGGGGCGTGCCGAGCCAGTCCCGCGCGTCGGCGCGGACGTCGGCCAGCGACTTCGCGCAGCCCGGCCGCCCCGTGCAGGCCGTCACGCCGTGCCAGGGCGAATCGGGCTCGGTGATCAGCCCGAGCCCGGTGAGGTCGGGTGCGCCGGGCAGCACCAGGCCGCGCCACGGCGTGAGCCGGACCCCCGTGCCGAGGTCTGCGAGGGCGGCTGCCTGGTGGGCGTCGAGGCGGCCGAGCGGAGCGCCCACGACGAACCGGTCGCCCGCGGGGCCGGGGAGCGGGGGAGCCGTCGTGATCGTGAGGCGCTCATCGGTCGGGGTGCCGAGGGCCGCGACGATGCGGGCCACGAGGTCGGGCACCTCGGCCAGCCGCCACGCGCTGCCGCGGTCGGCGGCGAAGATCCGGGCGGCCTCGACCACGGCGGCCACGGGGTCGGCGGGGCGCAGGCCGGTGTCCTCCCCGGCGAGCAGCAGGGCGTCGTCCACCAGACCCACGTCACCGCCCAGACCGGCCACCTCCGCGCCGACCGTGACCAGGAAGCGGCCGGGGAGCTCGGCGAGTTCCGGAGTGGCGCAGATCGCGCTGTCGAGGCGGTCGACGGTCGGTTGGGTGTCGTCCGAGAGGGGCGCGGCAATGATGTTGCGCACACGTTCGTGGGTCAGGGAGGGCAGCAGGCCCGCCGCGGCCATGCGGTCGCCCAGTTCGAACTGGGCCCCCCGAGCAAGACCGCGGATCTGGAAGTTGGCCCTGGAGGTCAGTTCGAGCTGCCCGTCGCCCAGGTCCGCCGAAGCGGCCACGATGGCCCTGAACTGGCCTTTCGTCAGTGTGCCGCCGGGTACGCGGATGCGCGCGAGGCCGCCGTCCGCCGCGGGGTGCACGTCGATCGCGCCTGGACAGGCGTCGGCGTGGGTTCGCTCCTTCGGCACGCGCCGGATGCTACGGGACGTCCGGGAGGGGGACGTGCGGTGCTTTTTCCCGCACGTTCGTCGACGGGGTGCGGGTGTCCCGCACATCTCTGTACTGTCAGGCCGAACGGCGAAGCAGCGAGGAAGTCGGTGCGAATCCGACGCGGTCCCGCCACTGTCACCGGAGTGATCCGGGAGCCAGGAACTCCGCTCCGCCGTGTGCCGACGACTTGGGGCGAGGACCCCGGAGTGGAGCTTTCGCGTGATCCTGCTGCTGTCGACCTCCGACACCGACCTGCTGTCCGCACGGGCCAGCGGTGCCGACTACCGGCTCGCCAACCCGTCGCGCCTGGGCGTCGAGGACCTGCCCGAGCTGGTCGAGGGCGCCGACGTCGTCGTCGTGCGCATCCTCGGTGGCCGTCGCATGTGGGAGGAGGGCCTGGACGCGGTCCTGGCCGGTCCGCGCCCGGTGGTCGTGCTCGGTGGCGAGCAGAACCCCGACGCGCCGCTGATGGAGCTGTCCACGGTGCCCGGCGGCGTGTGCGCGGAGGCCCACGCGTACCTCGCGCACGGCGGTGCGGCGAACCTCGCGGAGCTGCACAACTTCCTCTCCGACACGATCCTGCTGACCGGCAACGGCTTCGCGCCGCCGGTCCCGGCACCCAACTGGGGGCTGCTCGACCGGCCCGAGCCGACGACGGACGGGCCGACCGTCGCGGTGCTGTACTACCGCGCCCACCACGTGGCCGGGAACGTCGCGTTCGTGCACGCCCTGTGCGACCAGATCGAGGCCAAGGGCGGTCGGGCGCTGCCGGTGTACTGCTCGTCGCTGCGCACGGCCGAGGCCGAGCTGCTGGCCGTGCTGGGCACCGCGGACACGCTGGTCGTCACGGTGCTGGCGGCGGGCGGCAGCAAGCCCGCCACCGTGGGCGCGGGCGGCGAGGACGAGGCGTGGGACGTGGGCGCGCTGGCCGCGCTGGACGTGCCGATCCTCCAGGGCCTGTGCCTCACCAGCAGCCGCGCGGCGTGGGACGAGAACGACGACGGCCTGTCGCCGCTGGACACCGCGACCCAGGTCGCGATCCCGGAGTTCGACGGCCGGATCATCACGGTTCCGTTCTCCTTCAAGGAGGTCGACGAGGACGGCCTGACGGTCTACGTCGCCGACCCGGAGCGCGCGGCGCGGGTCGCCGGTATCGCGCTGGGGCACGCCCGGCTGCGCCACACCCCGCCGTCGGAGCGGAAGATCGCGGTGATGCTGTCGGCGTACCCGACGAAGCACTCGCGCATCGGCAACGCGGTCGGGCTGGACACCCCGGCCAGCGTCGTGCGGCTGCTGACCGCGCTGCGCGAGCGGGGCTACGACATCGGCGCGCCCGGTGAACTCCCCGGCGTGGAGCAGCTCGACGGGGACGCCCTGATCCACGCGCTGATCGCGGCCGGTGGGCAGGACCCGGACTGGCTGACCGAGGAGCAGTTCACCGGCAACCCGGTGCGGATGACCGCGGCGCGGTACCGCGAGTTCTTCGCGACCCTGCCGGAGGACACCCGCGCGGAGGTGGAGCAGCACTGGGGGCAGGCGCCCGGTGAGCTGTTCGTCGACCGCTCGCACGACGCCGACGGGGAGATCGTGCTCGCGGCGCTGCGGGCCGGGAACGTCGTCGTCATGGTCCAGCCGCCGCGCGGCTTCGGGGAGAACCCGATCGCGATCTACCACGACCCCGACCTGCCGCCGAGCCACCACTACCTGGCCGCCTACCGCTGGCTGGCCGACGACTTCGGCGCGCACGCCGTCGTGCACGTCGGCAAGCACGGCAACCTGGAGTGGCTGCCCGGCAAGACCGTGGGCATGTCGGCGGGCTGCGGGACCGACGCGGCCCTGGGCGACCTGCCGCTGATCTACCCGTTCCTGGTGAACGACCCCGGCGAGGGCACGCAGGCCAAGCGCCGCGCCCACGCGACGCTCGTGGACCACATGGTCCCGCCGATGGCGCGCGCCGACAGCTACGGCGACATCGCCCGGCTGGAGCAGCTGCTGGACGAGCACGGCAACATCGCCGCGATGGACCCGGCGAAGCTGCCCGCCATCAGGGCCCAGATCTGGACCCTGATCCAGGCCGCGAAGCTCGACCACGACCTCGGGCTGGAGGACCGCCCGCACGACGCCGAGTTCGACGAGTTCATCCTCCACGTCGACGGCTGGCTGTGCGAGATCAAGGACGTTCAGATCCGCGACGGCCTGCACGTCCTCGGTGAGGCCCCCACCGGGGACGCCCGCGTGGGGCTGGTGCTGGCGATGCTCCAGGCGAAGCAGATGTGGGCCGGGCAGGTGGCCGCGCTGCCGGGGCTGCGGGAGGCGTTGGGGCTCAACGAGGACGGGTCGGAGTCGCGGACCACCACCGACGACGTCGAGACCACCGCGCGGGCGCTCGTGCAGGGCATGGAGGACGCGGGCTGGGCGCGGGAGGCCGCGCGCGGGCTGACGGGGTCCGAGCAGGTGGCCCGGATCCTGGAGTTCGCCGCCGACGAGATCGTGCCCCGGCTGGCGCGCACCACCGACGAGATGACGAACGTCCTGCACGCGCTGGACGGCGGCTACGTGCCCGCGGGCCCGTCGGGGTCGCCGCTGCGCGGCCTGGTCAACGTGCTGCCCACGGGGCGGAACTTCTACTCGGTCGACCCGAAGGCCATCCCGTCGAGGCTGGCGTGGGAGACCGGGCAGGCGATGGCCGAGTCGCTGCTGGCCCGCTACCGCGAGGAGACCGGCGAGTGGCCGCCGTCGGTGGGCCTGTCGGTGTGGGGGACGTCGGCGATGCGCACCTCCGGCGACGACATCGCCGAGGTGTTCGCGCTCATGGGCGTCCGTCCGGTGTGGGACGACCAGTCCCGCCGGGTGACCGGGCTGGAGCCCGTCCCGCTGGAGGAGCTGGACCGGCCGCGCATCGACGTGACGGTCCGGATCAGCGGGTTCTTCCGGGACGCCTTCCCGCACGTCGTGGCCATGCTGGACGACGCGGTGCGGCTGGTGGCGGCGCTGGACGAGCCCGCAGAGGCCAACTTCGTCCGCGCCCACGCCCAGGCCGACCTCGCCGAGCACGGCGACGCGCGCCGGGCCACCATGCGGATCTTCGGGAGCAAGCCGGGCGCGTACGGGGCCGGGCTGCTGCCGTTGATCGACAGCCGGAACTGGCGCGACGACGCCGATCTGGCCGAGGTGTACGCGGTGTGGGGCGGGTACGCGTACGGGCGCGAGCTGGACGGCGTCCAGGCCCGGCCCGACATGGAGTCGGCCTACAAGCGGATCGCCGTGGCGGCCAAGAACATCGACACGCGCGAGCACGACATCGCCGACTCCGACGACTACTTCCAGTACCACGGCGGGATGGTCGCGACGGTGCGGGCGTTGACCGGCAAGGCGCCCGCCGCGTACGTCGGCGACAGCACCCGACCGGACGCGGTGCGCACGAGGACGTTGAACGAGGAGACCACGAGGATCTTCCGGGCACGGGTGGTGAACCCCCGGTGGCTGTCGGCCATGCGGAAGCACGGGTACAAGGGTGCGTTCGAACTGGCGGCCACTGTGGACTACCTGTTCGGGTACGACGCCACGACCGGTGTGGTGGCGGACTGGATGTACGAGAAGCTGGCCGAGACGTACGTGATGGACCCGGAGAACCAGAAGTTCATGACGGAGTCCAACCCCTGGGCCCTGCACGGGATTTCGGAGCGGTTGCTGGAGGCGGCTGATCGGGGGATGTGGGAGCACCCCAACCCCGAGACGGTGGCGGCGCTCCAGGCCGTGTACCTCCAGACCGAGGGGGATCTGGAGGATCGGTGACGGTGTTCCGGGGGCCAGCGGTGGGGGTTCGTGGTGGGTCGGCGGTCGCCGGGCCTGTCGGGTAGCTGTCGGCCCCGTCGGACCGGGTAGCCGCGAGTTCAGGGGGATCGGGCTGCCGCCGGCCCCGGTGGTGCGGTCGACGTGACCAGGGGCCCCCTCGATCCGACCCCGTGGTCGGGCTGGGGGCAGGTGGTGACACCGGGGTGGGGGTCACATCCCCCGAGCAGATCGGCCGTGGTTCGGGGAAGGCCCCGGCTGCCTGTTCGTCGCCTGGTCGGCTCACCCGTGGTTGGTGCTCAAAGGGGGCAAACCAGGCGTGGGCTGGGGTTTGGGTGCGCCAGTCGGGTGCCGTGCGCTCGACTTGGGTCTGTGAAGACCTAAGATGTCGCCCATGACTCATGGGGCGCTGGTGTTCGGTTGGGTTTCGCGTGACTGACGCGGCCCGTGGTCGACGCCTGGGCGCTCGCATCGAGGAGGTCGCCCGTGAGGCGGGCGTCTCGAAGTCGACCGTTTCCCGGGTCATCAACGGTGAGCAGTACGTCAGCTCCAGGGCTCGCGAAGCCGTGCACGCGGCCATCTCCAGCCTCGGGTACAGCCCGAACCAGGCTGCTCGGACGTTGGCAGGCAGTCGGACCAACTGCATCGCGCTCGTCGTGTCGGAGCAGGGTAGTCGGGTGCTGTCCGATCCGTTCTTCGCCGGTGTCCTCCGCGGTGTGCACGCCGAGCTGACCGGGCACCGGGTGCAGCTGGTGCTGATGATGAGCCAGCAGGACGACGAGAAGGACCTCGTCGGCTACCTGTGCGGCGGGCACGTCGACGGTGCCCTGGTGGTGAGCCTGCACGGGCAGGACCCGTTGCCGCGCACGCTCGCCGACGCCGGGTTGCCGATCGTCGTCGGTGGGCGGCCGTTGGGGGCGTCCGGTGTTCCGTACGTGGACGCGGACAACTTCAACGGCGCGCTGGAAGCCGCACGTCACCTGGCTGTGACGGGGCGGCGTCGGATCGCCACCATCGCCGGTCCGAAGGACATGGCCGTGGGCATGGACCGGTTGAGCGGGTGGCGGCGGGGGTTGAGCGAGTCCGGGTTGGAGTCCGACCTGGTCGCGTACGGCGACTTCACGCCCGAGAGCGGTGCGTTGGCGATGGCCGATCTGCTGGCCAGGGAACCGGCCATCGACGGTGTGTTCGTGGCCGCGGACATCATGGCCCTGGGGGCTCTGCAAGCGTTGCACGCCAACGGCAAGCGCGTGCCGGACGACGTGGCCGTGGTCGGGTTCGACGACCTGGCCCTGGCGTCCACCGCCGTGCCGCCGCTGACCACGGTCAAGCAGGACGTGGAGCAGCTCGGTCGCACGATGACGTGGCGGCTGCTCGCCGAGTTGGCGGGCGAGGACGGGTTGCCGCCGTCGTTGCTGCTCCCCACCTCGTTGGTGGTGAGGGCCAGCGCCTGATCCTCCCGCGGGTGCGTGCCGTGGACGTCTCTGTCCACTGTGAACACCCGCCCGAGCCGACGCGCCGGAACTCCCTGCCGCTCAACGCCTCGACCGGGTCGCGTCCGCGCGGACGCGACCCGGTCGCCTAGCGCAGGGCCCGCTTGGTCTGGCGGCGCAGCTGCATGATCCGGGCCGCGCCGACCAGCGCGACCAGCAGCGCCCCACCGATCGAGGCGAACAGCAGGGCCACGCCGAGCGGCAGCGTGAACGCGCCGCCGAGGAAGTGGATCGTCACGTCGGTCAGGTTCTGGAGGATGAACACCAGCAGGAAGATCAGCACGAAGATCGCCACGATGACGGCGACCCACGTCCCGCTGATCCGGGTGGGTTTGATCTTGGCGTGCGACGTCGGCGCCGGGGCCGACGTCGGCTCGACGGGTGCGCTCGGGTCGATCACGGCAGGTGGGTGCGTGATCGACTCGTCCGCGGGCGTCGACGGGTCCGCCGGAGCACCGAGGTCCACCGGGTGGACGTCGGTCGTGCGGTCATCACGGGGAGTGTTCACCCGAACCAGTATCGACCCCTCCGGGTGTTTCCGCAGCGCACGTCATCCGCACGGCGCAGTGAACGGCAGGCCGGGGAAGAACCGGTCCCAGTCCTGGCGGCTCAGGGGCCCGCCCGCGCACAGCCGGGCCACGGCGCCCGCCTCGTCGAAGTCCCAGCGGCGGGACGAGCCGTCACCGCTCGACGTCATCACCACGGCGTTGCGGTCGGACCCGGCGCGCGGCGTGAACTCGATGCTGTGCACGGTGGTCGTCGGGCCCGTGACGGTCGCGGGCGCGCCCGGTCGCCGCCGGTCGGTGATGGTCCAGAGCCGCACGGTGTCGTCGCCCGCCGCGCTCGCGAGGTGCTCGCCGTCCTCGGAGATCGCGAGCGCCTTGATCCCGCCGGACTGCGCCGTCAGCTCGGACAGCTTCTCGGGCCGCAGCGGGTCCGCCAGGTCCCAGAGCCGGATGACGCCGTCCACGCCGCCGGTCGCGAGCAGCCGCCGGTCCCGCGAGAGCGCCACCGTGGAGATGTGCGGGATGCTCCGCAGCTCGCCGAACACGAACGGCCCAGCGGGGGAGTCCAGGCGCCACAGGCCGGTGGTGCTGTCCTCGTCGATCGTCACGAGCACCTGCCCGCTCTGGTCGAACCGCACCTCGCGACCGCGAACCCCCGGCCGGGACAGCGTCGAGACCAGCGCGGGCGCGCTGGGGTCGGCCATGTCCCACAGGCGGACCGACGTGCTGTCGTCGGCGTCGACCGTGGCCATCCGGCTGCCGTCGGGGGACAGCGACGCGGCGATCAGCCGGTTCGGGAACCGGTGCAGGAAGGCGGGTTCCGCCGCGTCGGTGAGGTCCCAGACCTCCTCCAGCGTGGTCGCGAGCACCCGGTCGCGCGAGGTGAACCCGAGCGACCGCACGGCGTCCGGTTCGCTCGACCCGTCCGGCACGGCGGCCTGCCCCCTGCCCCGGACGGGGTTGCCGTCCGGCCCCATCGACGAGTCCGCCCTCGGGATGACCCGGCGCACGAGGTGGTCGCCCCAGGTGGCCGTCGAGGTCGTGAGCAGGCCGTCCACCACGTCCCTGGTGGGTTCCAGCCGGTAGGCGGCGACGCTGAGCTTCTTGGCGAGCGTGGGGTTGCTGTCCCGCATCCGCACGGCCGCGCTCGCGATCTGCTGCGCCACGGCGATGTTGCGCTGCTCGTCCGCCAGAGCCTGCGCCCGGATCGTCTGCACGATCGCCCCGCCCGCGAGCACGAGCAGCACCAGCAGCAGCGCGACGAGCTGCCGCAGCCTGCGCGTGCGGCGCAGCGCGAGGCTCTGCTCCCGGTCGCGGGCGCTCAGGCTCGCGGTGAGGAACTCCCGCTCGCGCGAGCTGAGCCGCACCTCGTCGCGGGCCGCCCACTCGGCGGCGGCGTCCAGCCGGGTGCCCCGGTAGAGCGAGTCGGGGTCGCGGGCCAGCAGGTCCCACGTGGCCGCGGCCTCGGTGAGCTGCCGCCCGGTGCGCAGGCCGTCGCGGTTCTCGTTCAGCCAGCCGCGCAGCCGGGGCCACGCGCGGATCAGCACCTCGTGGGCGATCTCGACGGCGTCCTGGTCCAGCGTCAGCAGCCGGGCGTGCGCCAGGCGGTCCAGCACGACCTGCGTGTCCACGTCGTCGGTGTCCAGCTCGCCGCGGGCGAGCCTGCGCTTGGTGTCCTCGGTGCGGTCGCCCAGCGCGGTGAGCCGCAGGAAGACCTGCCGCGCGAGCGCCCGCTGGTCGGTCTCCAGCGCCGTGTACGTCCGTTCGGCGGTCTGCGCGAGCGCGTGCTGGATGCCGCCCGCGGCCTCGTACCCGGCCAGGGTGAGGGTGGTCCCGCGTCTTCGCCGCCACGTCTCCAGCAGCGCGTGCGACACCAGCGGCAGCACGCCGGGCTGACCGGTCGCGTCCGCCACCAGGCGCGTGACCAGCGCCGTCTCGACCGTGCAGCCGACCTTGGCGGCGGGCCGCATGATCGCCTGGCGCAGCTCCTCCGCCGACATCGGCCCCAGCAGCAGCTGCGCGTCCCGCAGCGCCTCCACCAGCCCGGTGTGCTGGGCGCAGTGCCCGTAGAAGTCGGCGCGGACGCCGATCACGACCTGGCAGCGCGTCCGCGACGCGTCCAGCAGGGCCTCGATGAACGCGGTGCGCGCCGCCGTGTCCTGGCAGAGGGTGAAGACCTCCTCGAACTGGTCGACCACCAGCACCAGCGCGTCCACCTCGGCGCCGATGACCCGGTCCAGCACGTCCGGGCTCAGGTCCAGCTCGGCCGGGGTGACCACGACGGAGGAGGTGCACTCCAGCGCGCCCTCGGCGATCCGCGGCACCAGCCCGGCCCGCAGCAGCGACGACTTGCCCGCGCCCGACGCGCCGAACACGCCCACCAGCCGCCGGTCGGACATCCGGTCGACCAGGTCGTCCAGGAACCGCTCGCGGCCGAAGAAGCGGTCCGCGTCCTCGGGCTGGAACGCCGCCAGTCCCGCGTAGGGCGGGGTGCCGCCGTCGGACGGCGGGGTCTCCGACGGCGCGACCTCGGCCGCGACCTCGCGCCACCGGCTCTCCCACACCCCTGGGTCGCCGTCGCACGCCTGCACGTAGGCCAGGGTCACGGCCAGGCTCGGCAGCTTCCGCCCGCCCGCGGCGTCCGAGAGCGTCGTGGCCGAGTAGTGCGCGCGGGTCCCCAGCTGGCGGTAGGTGCGCCCGCCCGCCTGGTCCCGGAGGGTCCGCAGGTCGGCCGCGAACCTCAGCAGAGGAGTGTCACCGTCGTCGAGCGGGCGTTCCCCACGCGGCACCCTGCCACCTCCTCGTCCCGCCCCGATTGTCCTGAGCTGCTCCTGGGACGTCCAGTGGGCTCGTCCCGGCCACGCGGGGCTAGGGGCCTCTAGGGGTTGTCCGTGGTTGTGAAACGTCGTTATTTTTCCGGTGTGGCCGGTCGCTGTCGCCCGGCCCTGGAGAACAGCTAACGGAGGTGGGTTGAGCCATGGGCGTAGGCGCATTCACACTCAGCGGACTCGATGTGCCGGAACCACGTGCGGCGACAACGCCACCGTTCGTGATGTGCGCGTTCGACACCGAGTCGAACGCCGCGGACCACCTGGTGTCCGACCACTCGGTCGGCTGGGCGGTGTCGCTGGGACTGCTCCCACCGCACGGGATGGCCGAGTTGGCCGGGATGGACCTCGGGTACCTCGTGGGCTACGGGTTCCCGAACGCCGACTACGAGCAGCTGCGGCTGGTGGGCGACTGGGCGGTGCTCCAGGCGGTGCTCCAGGACGAGCACCTGGCCGCCGAGGACCTCGACCTCCTGCTCGCCGTCCTGCGCGCCGAACCGGTGCCTCCGGGAGACCCGAGAGCCGACGCGATGGCGGACCTGCGGACCAGGCTGCTGGCGCTGGGCGGGCCGGAGTGGCTGGAGTCGTTCGCGGACGAGGTGGCCCGGATGTTCGACGGGTTCACCCGCGAGGCGCTCGACGACCACCACGGCCGGGTCCCCAGCCCCGAGGCGCACGCCGCCCTGCGGGAGCTGACCGTCGGCCTGCACCCGATGTTCCGGTTCGGCGGACCGGTCGACGGGATCGACCTGCCGCCGAAGGTCCGCGAGCACTCCGCGCTGCGCGAACTCGCCTCCACCGCCTGTCGGATCGTCGGCTACGCGCGCGACCTCTACACCCACCGCGCCGAGATCGCCCGCGGCGGTGTGCACAACCTGGTGCTGGTGACCATGCGGTCCCAGTCGGTCGTGCTGGACCAGGCGGTGGACCGCGCGGTCGAGATCCACGACGACGAGGTCCGCGACTTCGTCCGGAAGGCCGCCGACCTGCCGTCGTTCGGCGGACAGGTCGACGAGCAGGTCCGCGGGTACGTGGGGCTGCTGCGCCGCTGGATCGGCGGCCACCGCAAGTGGGCGGAGTACACCGGCAGGTACCGCGATCCCGGCTGAGCGTTGGCGATCCGTTCACCTCGGCCGCCTACGGTGCGCCCACGCGCGGCCGGAGGAGGGCGCGCCGGAGAGGACGGAACACCCATGCGGAGACCACTCGTGCTCGGGGCGGCCCTGCTCGTGGCGGTGGCGGGCGTCGTCCCCGGCGCCTCCGCGTCCGGTCCGCACGACTTCGGACGCGCCACCCTCACGGGGTTCGCCTCGCTGCCCGCCGAGACGTTCGTGCCGGGCAGCGAACCCTCGGGCGCCGCCCTGGGCGGCACGCCGTCCAACGGGATCGTGCCCCCGTTCGCCGACCAGCCCGTGCAGGGCTTCAGCGGTGTCGTCCGCAACGACGACGGCACGTTCGAGGTGCTGTCGGACAACGGTTACGGCAGCAGGGCCACCAGCGCCGACTTCCTGCTGCGGATCCACCGCATCGCGCCGGACTTCGCCTCCGGCGGCGTCGACGTGCTCGGCGGCGTGACGCTGACCGACCCGCGCGGGCTCGTGCCGTTCCCGCTGACCCGGCCCGACCGGGTGCTCACCGGCGCCGACTTCGACGTCGAGTCGATCACGCGGGTCGCGGACGGCGGTTACTGGCTCGGCGACGAGTTCGGTCCGTACCTGCTGCACGTCGACCGCGCGGGCAGGCTGCTGGCCGCGCCCGTGCCGCTGCCCGGCGTGTTCGCGCCGGAGAACCCCGCCGGACCACCGAACCTGGGTGGCAGCAAGGGTTTCGAGGGCTTGGCGCAGTCGCCCGACGGCAGGTTCCTGTACCCGCTGCTGGAGGGGACGGTCACCGGCGACGTGCCGGGGACGCTGCGGCTCAGCGAGTTCGACCTCGCCCGCGGCGCCTACACCGGGCAGGGCCACCGCTACCGGCTCGGCTCGCCCGACCTCGCCATCGGCGACCTGGTCGCGGTGGACCGCGACCGCTTCCTGGTCCTGGAACGCGACGGAGCCCAGGGCGCGGACGCGCTGGTGAAGCGGATCTACCTGGCCGACCGGCGCGACCGCGACCGCGACGGCTACCTGGACAAGACCCTCGTCGCCGACCTGCTGGACATCGCCAACCCGCGTCGGGTCGGCGGGTTCGGCGAGACGTTCCGGTTCCCGTTCACCACCATCGAGGACGTGGTGGTCCTGGACGACAGCACGCTGGGGGTGTTGAACGACAACAACTTCCCGTTCTCGTCGGGGCGCACGCCGGGCGAGGCCGACGACAACGAGTTCATCACCATCAGGCTCGCCGAGCGGCTGCACGCCGACCCGCGCGTCCTGCGCTGACGAGGGAGCGCCTCTCCCACGACGGGAGGGCGCTTCCCCGACCCGGTCATGCCCCACCGCCCTCCTCGGGGGTGAGCGCCACGGCCAGGTCGGCGGACGCGCAGGCCGCGGGCCCGGCGGCGGACGCGGCGGTGGAGCCCGCGGGTGCGGTGGTGGCCGTGGACGGGCCGGGCGACCGGGCCGAGACCGAGGCCGGGGCGCTCGACGGCGTCCCCCCGCCCTGGCTCGTGCAGGCGCTGAGCAGGGCGGCCGAGACCGCCAGGGTGATCTCGCCGGTGGTGCTCACGACGGGCCTCCCGTGATCAGTTCTCGCCGATGACCGGGCTCAGCCGGACCTCGGCCCCGCTGACGGGCACCGACGGCCACGGCGACTTCTCGGACACGTCCTCGGCGGACGACGGCAGCGAGAACGCGACGGCCGACACCGGGTTGGCCTGCTCCCCGGTGCGCTCGACCAGGTAGGAGACGGCCGAGCCGCCGGGGGTGGTGGTCACCGGGACCGCGGTCGCGCCCGGCTGGGGCGTGGCGGAGACTCCCGGCGCGGTGTCGCCGTCGGAACCGAAGAACACGACGTCCGCGGGCACGCCCGCGAGCGTGCAGCGCGTGGTCTGCCCGGCCGCCGTGCAGCGGATGACGGAGGCGGAGTGCCCCGCCGCGTGCTCGGGGCTCCTGCTGACCGCGACGTCGACGTCAGCCGCGCCGCGCTCCGGGGCGTCGCCGGGCACCGCGCTCGCCACCCCGGCGAGCACGGCGGTGGACGCGACCGCGAGGACGGCACCGGTGCTGATCGACTTGCGCATGGCGCTTCCCCTCTCGTTGGTCCACGTCCCCCGTGCACCGGGGAACGTGTTCTCCGGGGATGTGCCCGAGCGCTACCTCCCCCACACCTTTCTCGAACATCGTCACAACCGGCCGACTCCGGGCCGGAAAAGCGGTCGGAAATGCTCAGCGCGCCCGCACGCCGTCGAGCAGCCGCCGGACGGCCTGCCCGCCGCCGCCGCGGACCTGCACGACGAGCACCACGCTCCTGTCCGCCGCGTCGGTCAGGACGGACTCGTCGACGCCGCGGCCGGGGCAGCGGTCCCACCGCCGCACCACCCCCGACCAGTGCGGTGACCCGACCCGCGACTCCGCCGCCGCGCCGCACCCCGCGTGCTCGCCGGACCAGCTCCGCGCGTCCGGGGCGTCGACGCGCCCGATGAACAGCCCCGGACCGTCCCCCGCGAGGTCGTGGAGGCGGCCCAGGTCCGGCGCCGCTTCCAGCGCGGGCCGCCGCACGCCGTCCGCGCCGGGCGTCCAGCCGCCCGTCCTGACCTGCCTGGCCCACGTGGCGGGCACGGTGGCGCTCACGCCGTCGGGAGCGGCGACGGTGGTCTCCGAGCCGCCGGGGCCGTCCGCGCTCACCGCGGCGAGCACGAGCGCCACGGGAACGGCCGCGGCGGCCACCGCCCGCGCCCGGCGTTCGCCCACGGCGTGCCGCAGCGCCGCGCAGAACGCGTCCGCCGCGTGCGCGCCCAGCTCGACCCCGGCTGAGCCGGTCCTACGCCAGCACGGCGGTGACGTAGGGATCGGGGTCGGCCAGGATCGCGCGGACGGCCGAGCCCGCCGCCCCGTGCACCGCGGCCTCCGAGCCCAGCGTGGACGCGATCACCTCGATCGGCGACCACTCCGAGCTGACCACCCGCTGCGTCAGCTCCGCCCGCAGCGGATCGCACAGCCACGGCGCGAGGCGGGCGTACGTGCCGCCCAGCACCACGGTCGGCAGGTCCAGCAGGTTGACCACGCCGGACAGCGCGACGCCGAGCGACTTCGCCGCGGACCGGGTGGCGGCCAGAGCCTTCCGGTCGCGGTTCGCGAGGCGCTCCAGCAGGTCGGTGACCAGCTCCTCCGGCTCGCGGTCGTCGAGCACGCCCGCCTGGCGCAGGATCTCCTCCTGGCCTGCCACGCGCTCCAGGCAGCCTCGCGAGCCGCACGGGCACGCGGGGCCGCGCGGGTCGACCATGATGTGGCCGATCTCCCCGCCGAACCCGAACACGCCCTCGAACAGGCCGCCGTCGACCACGATGCCCGCGCCGATGCCGATCTCGCCGGACACGTGCACGAAGTCGCGCGGTCCCGTGCCCTGCCACAGCTCGGCGAGCGCGGCGAAGTTCGCCTCGTTGCCGACGATCACCGGGATCTCGTCGAGCCCGGCCCGCCTGCTCAGCTCGCCGCGCACGTCGACCTCCCGCCAGCCCAGGTTCGGCGCGACCCGCAGGATGCCGGTGGCGGACTCGACCAGACCGGGCACGGCGACGCCCATGCCGCCGACCCGCACGCCCATCCGCTCGGCCTCGGCCAGCGCGGTCCTGACCGCCTTGGCGACGCGGGACAGCACGCGGGCGGGGGAGGGGGTGCGGTTGTCCGCCGAGTGGAGCCAGCGCGCGCGGACCTCGCCGGTCAGGTCGATCAGGCACGTGGCGAGGTAGTCGACGCCGATCTCCACGCCGAGGCCGTGCGGGCCGTCGGGCGCGAGGTAGAGGGCGGTGCCCCGCCTGCCGGGGCCGGGGCGGACGGCCGCCGCGCCCTCCACGACGAGGTTCGCGCCGATCATCCGGTCCACCAGGCTGGAGACGGTGGCCTTCGTGAGGCCCGTCCGCGCGGCGATCTCGGCGCGCGAGTGGCCGGACGGATCCGCGATGGCGTTGAGGACCAGGGCGCTGTTGTGCCTGCGAACGGTGTGCTGTCCGGCCGGCTGCGGTGAGGACACCGGGGGATGGTAGCCGTTCCACCACCGGGTGAAGGCGTTGACCTGCCGACGAACGCGCTATAAGTTTAGGCATCAAACTTATAGGAGGAGGACCCGTGGCAACGAAGCCCACTCGCGAGGACCGGTTCAGCTTCGGGCTGTGGACGGTCGGCTGGCGAGCACAGGACCCGTTCGGCGAGGCGACCCGCCCGGCGCTCGACCCGGTGCACGCGGTGCACAAGCTGTCCGAGCTGGGCGCGTGGGGCATCACCTTCCACGACGACGACCTCATCGCGTTCGGCACCGAGAGCGGCGAGCGCGACAAGCGGATCTCGTTGTTCAAGGACGCGCTCGACGAGACCGGCCTGACCGTGCCGATGGTGACCACGAACCTGTTCACCCACCCGGTGTTCAAGGACGGCGGCTTCACCAGCAACGACCGCGGCGTGCGCCGGTACGCGCTGCGCAAGGTGCTGCGCAACCTCGACCTGGCCGCCGAGCTGGGCGCGAAGACGTTCGTCCTCTGGGGCGGCCGCGAGGGCTCCGAGACCGACGCCGCGAAGGACGTCCGGTTCGCGCTCGACCGGTACCGCGAGGCGCTCGACACCCTCGCGCAGTACTCGATCGACAAGGGCTACGGCATCCGCTTCGCGCTGGAGCCCAAGCCGAACGAGCCCCGCGGCGACATCCTGCTGCCCACGATCGGCCACGCGCTGGCGTTCATCTCCACGCTGGAGCACCACGAGCTGGTCGGCGTGAACCCCGAGGTCGGCCACGAGCAGATGGCGGGCCTGAACTTCGTCCACGGCATCTCGCAGGCGCTGTGGCAGAAGAAGCTGTTCCACATCGACCTCAACGGCCAGCGCGGTCCGCGCTTCGACCAGGACCTGATCTTCGGCCACGGCGACGTGCTGTCCGCGTTCTTCCTCGTCGACCTGCTGGAGAACGGCGGCTACGACGGCCCCCGGCACTTCGACTACAAGCCGCTGCGCACCGAGGACTCCGACGGCGTGTGGTCCAGCGCCGCCGCGAACATGCGCACCTACCTGCTGCTCAAGGAGCGCGCCGCGGCCTTCCGCGCCGACCCCGAGGTGCAGGAGGCGCTGGCCGCCGCGAAGGTCGCCGAGCTGGGCGAGTCGACCCTCGCCGCCGGGGAGACGACCGAGGCGTTCCTGGCCGACCGGTCCGCGTTCGAGGACTACGACGTGGACGCGGCCGGTGCGCAGGGCTACGGTTTCGTCCACCTGTCGCAGTTGGCGCTCGAACACCTCCTGGGAGCTCGCTGATGGTGCTGGTCGCCGGGATCGACTCGTCCACCCAGTCCTGCAAGGTCGTCGTCCGCGACGCCGAGACGGGTGCCCTCGTCCGCGAGGGCAGGGCTTCACACCCCTCGGGCACCGAGGTCGACCCGGCGGCCTGGTGGGCCGCGCTGGGGCGGGCCGTCGACGCCGCGGGCGGTCTGGACGACGTCGCGGGTGTGTCGGTGGCCGCCCAGCAGCACGGCATGGTGTGCCTGGACGCCGACGGGAACGTGGTCCGTCCGGCACTGCTGTGGAACGACACCCGGTCGGCCGCCGCCGCGGCGGCGCTGACCGAGGAGCTGGGCGGGCCGGAGAAGTGGGCGCAGGCGGTCGGCAGCGTGCCGGTCGCGGCGCTCACCGTGACGAAGCTGCGCTGGCTGGCCGAGCACGAGCCGGAGAACGCGGCCCGCGTGGCCGCGGTGTGCCTGCCGCACGACTGGCTGACGTGGCGGCTCGCGGGCGCTCCCGGCCTGGACGCGCTGGTCACCGACCGGAGCGACGCCAGCGGCACCGGCTACTGGTCGCCGTCCACCGGGGAGTACCGGCTCGACCTGCTCGACCTCGCCCTGGGCCACCGCCCGCTGCTGCCCCGCGTGCTCGGTCCCGCCGACCACGCCGGGACCACGGCGGCGGGCGCCGTGCTCGGGGTGGGTGCGGGCGACAACGCGGGCGCCGCGCTGGGCGTGCAGGTCGGGCCGGGTGACGTCATCGTCTCCATCGGCACGTCCGGCACGGCCTTCGCCCGGTCACCGCACCCGTCGGCGGACGTGTCCGGTCTGGTCAACGGGTTCGCCGACGCGGAGGGGACGTTCCTGCCGCTGGTGTGCACGCTGAACGCCTCCAGGGTCCTGGACGCCACGGCGCGGGTGCTCGGTGTCGACCTCGCCGAGCTGTCCGGGCTGGCGCTGTCGGTGCCGTCGGCCGACGGGCTGGTCCTGGTGCCCTACCTCGAAGGGGAGCGGACGCCGAACAAGCCCGACTCGACCGGGGCGCTGCACGGGCTCCGGTTGGACACGGCCACCCCCGCGCACTTCGCGCGGGCGGCCGTGGAGGGGATGCTGTGCAGCCTGGCCGACGCCGTCGACGCGCTCACCGCGGTGGGCACGCCGATGAGCAGGGTGCTGCTGATCGGCGGCGGCGCCCAGTCACCCGCGGTGCGGGAGACCGCGCCCGCCGTGTTCGGCTGCCCGGTGCTCGTGCCCGAGCCCGGCGAGTACGTGGCCGACGGAGCGGCCCGGCAGGCCGCGTGGGCGGTCAGCGGGGAGCCGGCCCCTCCGCACTGGGGGGAGTCGCTGCGCACCACCGGCTTCGAGGCCCCCGCCACGCCCGGCGTCCGGGCCGCGTACGCGGCTGCCAGGGAATTGACGGTGTCGCGCGGTTGACGGTGGGTACCCCCTCGACATGAACCGCCGCACCGGAACGCCCCCGCCCCGACCTCCCGTCGGTGCGGGGGCGTTCCGCGTGAGCGGACGAGTGGAGATGGGGAACCGTGGAAACCAAGCGAACGAGCCCGGCGCCGACGGACGAGGCGCGCTTCGGCGGGTACGGCATGTGGGCACCGATGATCCCGATCAGCAGACACCCCGACGAGTGGGTGTGCTGGGTCGGCGATCCCGATGACGGCCTGGAGCCGGTCATCGTGCGCAGTGTGGACTGAGGGGGACCGGGTGCGCGACGGGCTGGGCGACCGGTCACCCGCGGATCCGGTACCCGCATGAGGGTCGTCGTCACCGGGGCGACCGGCAACGTCGGCACCGCGCTGCTGCGGAGGCTCGACCCCGGCGTCGAGGTCGTGGCGGTCGCGCGGCGGCTGCCCGCCGCGGGGCCGCCCTACGACCGGGCGGAGTGGAAGCGGATCGACATCGGGGTGCCCGGTGCCGAGGAACCGCTGGCCGAGGCGGTGCGCGGCGCGGACGCTGTGGTCCACCTGGCCTGGCTGATCCAGCCGAGCCGCGACGAGGCGACCACCCACCGCGTCAACGTGCTGGGCAGCGAACGGGTGTTCGCCGCCGCGGTGAGGGCCGGTGTGCGGCACCTCGTGCACATGTCGTCCGTCGGCGCGTACACGAGGGCGGACAAGGACCGCCGGGTCGACGAGCTGTGGCCCGTCGGCGGCATCCCGTCCTCCTGCTACAGCAGGCAGAAGTCGGCCGTGGAGCGGCTGCTCGACGGCGTCGAGCGGGACCACCCCGACCTGGTCGTCTCCCGGCCGCGCCCGAGCCTGATCCTCCAGCCCGACGCCGCCAGCGAGGTCAAGCGGTACTTCCTCGGGCCCCTGGTGCCGACCGCCCTGCTGCGCCTGGCGGCGGCGCGCGGGCTGCCGGTGCTGCCGCTGCCGCGCGGGCTGGTGCTCCAGTTCACCCACGCCGACGACGTCGCCGACGCCGTGGCGCGCGTGCTGGACACCCGGCTGCCGGGAGCGGTGAACATCGCCTCGGAGCCGGTGATCGGACCGCGCGACCTCGCGGCCCTGGTGGGGGCCAGGCACGTGCCGGTGCCCGAGACCGCCCTGCGGGCCGTGGCCGCCGCGACGTGGAGGCTGCACGCCCAGCCCACGTCACCCGGCTGGATCGACCTGGCGCTGGGCGCGCCGATCCTGTCCGCCGAGCGCGCCCGTGCCGAACTGGGGTGGACACCCGCCTCCGACGCCCGCGAGGTCGTCCGGCAGCTCGTCGAGGGCATGGCGCGGCGGGACGGCGTGCGGCGGAGCCCGCCGCTCCACCCCGGTTAGAACAGGGTCGACCAGTTCATCACCTGGGCGACCACGAAGCCCATGACCATCAGGGTCATCACCGCGATGATCACCAGCACCACCGGCCCGATGGCGCGGGACGGGATGGGCGGGTCCTTCGGCCCCGCGGGTGTCTGCGCCGAGTCGGGGGGCGTGTCGCCGGGCCGGACGCCACCTCCGCGTTCCAGGTCTGGTGTGCGGTACGGGTCCGGGTCCGGTGGGGTCGCTGTCATGGGAGCGGGGTACCCCGTTCGGCCCAACCGGAACCGGAACCGGACCGAACGGGCACTTCGCCGGTTTAGCCGATCGGGGGGCTCGGGTAAACAGGACCATGAGCGGAGTCCAGGACGAACTGCTGCGCACCCTTGTGAAGGTGGCGAACGCGTTGCGCGCCGCCGACATCCGCTTCGCGTTGACCGGCGGGTGCGCCGTGTACGCGCGCGGCGGTCCCGCCACCGAGCACGACGTCGACCTCCTGGTGAAGGAGGAGGACGCGGCCAAGGCCAGGTCCGCCCTAGTGGCGGCGGGCTGCCGGGCCGCGGACGCGCCGGAGAACTGGCTGCTGAAGGTCTACGACGGCGATTCGCTGGTGGACCTGCTGCACCGTCCCAACGAGATCCCCGTGACCGACGACATGCTCGACCACGCCGAGGAGCTGGCCGTCAGCTCCGTCTCGCTGCCCGTGATGCCCGCGACCGAGGTGATGATCAGCAAGCTGCTCGTGCTGGACGGTCACCGCTGCGACTTCAGCGAGCTGCTGCCGTTCGCGCGGGCGCTGCGGGAGCAGATCGACTGGCGGAAGGTGCGCGAGTCCACGGCGGACTCGCCCTACGCCGAGGCCTTCCTCGTCCTGGTCGAACGACTCGACCTGGTGGCTCCCCAGCTCACCAGCGTCCGGAGGAGTGCGTCATGACCTCAGAGCCCTACCTGTCCGCTCGGCTGCGGCGCGCCATCGCCGAAGACCCGAGGACGACCGAACTCGGCGTGCGGGTGACCGTGCGCGGCGACCACGTGCTGCTGTCCGGCGACGTGGCGTGCGAGGAGCGCCGCGCCGGGCTCGAAGCCGTCGTGCACGAGATCGCGCCGGATCTCCAGGTGGTGGACGACGTCCGCGTCGTCAGCGTCGCCGAACCCGAGGGAAGCGAGGAGCTGCGATGATCCGGATCGCCGCGGTCGGCGACGTGCACCTGGGAGCCGATGCCCGAGGCCGGATGCGCCCCGCGCTGGAGAAGGTGGGGGAGCACGCCGACGTGCTGCTGCTGGCCGGTGACCTCACCCGGCACGGCACGCTCGACGAGGCGCGGGTCGTCGCGGAGGAGTTCGCCGACCTGCCGGTGCCCGTCGTCGCCGTGCTCGGCAACCACGACCACCACGACGACAAGCCCGTCGAGGTGGCGAAGGTGTTGACCGACAGCGGGTTGCACGTCCTCGAAGGCGACGCGGTGGTGTTCCGCGTCGGTGACGAGCGGATCGGCGTGGCGGGCGTGAAGGGCTTCGGCGGCGGTTTCGCGGGCAAGTGCGGCAGCAACTTCGGCGAGCGCGAGATGAAGGCGTTCGTCGGCCACACGATCGGGATCGCGGACACCCTGCGGGCGGCGCTGCACTCGATCGATGCGGACGTCAAGGTCGCGCTCACCCACTACTCGCCGGTGCCGGACACCCTGCGCGGCGAGCCACCGGAGATCTACCCGTTCCTCGGGTCGTACCTGCTGGCCGAGGCGATCGACGCCACCGGGACCGACCTGGCGATCCACGGCCACGCGCACTTCGGCACCGAGCACGGCATGACGCCGGGCGGGGTGCGCGTCCGCAACGTGGCCCAGCCCATCATCCGCGCCGCCTACACCGTGTACAGCGTCGAACCGATGGTTAGGTCGGCCGTGGCTGGGTAACAAGAGGTCATGAGCGATGCCGACGTGACCCGATCGGCGGGTCCCTCCGCCATGTGGGCAGGCCCCAGGGACGCGCCCGCCGTCGTCGTGCTCGACCCCGCCGGAGTGGGCAGGCACGGCGACCTGCCCGCCACGTGGCTGCCCCTGAGCGAGCACCTCCAGGTGTTGTGGTGCAGGCTGCCCGCGGCGGACGGGCCGTGGCGCGAGGTGTCCGACGTGCTGGAGGAGTTCGAGGGGCGCGGCGTCCCCGTGCACGTGCTGACCAGCGGCCCCGCCGCGGCCAGCGCGCTGTACCTGGCCGACCGCCACCGCGACCTCGTGCGGTCGGTGCTGCTCGTGGACCCCGAGGAGGGGCCGGACCGCACGACCGGCCAGGCCGCCGACGTCCGCGTCATCGTCCGGCGCCCGCTGCCGCTCGGCCACCCCGACGTGGTCGTGGAGGTCGTGCGGGTGCTGCTGGAACTGGACGACGGCGAGCACACCGCTCCCCGGACGCCCGCCATGTCGTCGTTGCTCGGCGACGCCGCCACCGCCCTGCGCGAGTCGGTCGTGAACCTGCTGGACCGGGTGCGCCGGGCCTGACACCCGCTCTGGCCGCGCGCCGTGGAATTAGGCTGTTCGGACCGTTTGTCCGGTTGGTCCACGGGTAAGAAGACGGGTATGAGCGAGGCCGAGGAATCCGACCAGGAACGGTTGAGGCGCAACCTCAACGAACTGCTCCAGGAGTTGCGCGTCGTCCAGGCGGGGGTGCAGATCCTCTTCGGCTTCCTGCTGTCGATCGTGTTCACCGACCGCTACCGCGAGGTGGACCAGTACATCCGGATCACCCACCTGGTCGCGATCCTCTTCGCCGCCACGTCGGTCGCCCTGCTCACCGCTCCCGCCGCCTGGCACCGCGCGCTGTTCCGCCGCGGCAGGCGCGAGGACGTCATCGAGATCACCCACCGCTTCACCATGATCGGCCTCGGGACCCTGGCCGCCGCGATGACCGCCACCGTGCTGCTGCTCGGTGAGGTCATCGTCGGCGGCTGGATCGCGATCGTCTTCGGCGTGGTGGCGGGCCTCGGGTTCGCCACGCTGTGGTTCCTCCTGCCGTGGCGCGAACGCCACCGCGACGACCTCGACGCCCCCGGCCACCCGGAGTCCCCGCTCACCGTCTGAGCGGGGACGCCCCGGTCACGGCTGGAGCAGGATCTTGATCGCGTTGTCCTGCTTCTTCTGGAAGATCTCGTAGGCGTGCGGCGCCTCGGACAGCGGCACCCTGTGCGTCGCGAAGTCCTCGGTGCCCAGCGGGTCGTCGTCGGTGAGCAGCGGCAGGATGTCGTCCACCCAGCGCCTCACGTTGGCCTGGCCCATCCTCAGCTGGATCTGCTTGTCGAACATCGTCAGCATCGGCAGCGGGTCGGCCATGCCACCGTAGACACCGGCGAGCGAGATCGTGCCGCCGCGCCGGACCACGTCGATGGCCAGGTGCAGCGCGCCCATCCGGTCGACGCCCGCGGTCCGCATCAGCTTCTCGGCGAACGCGTCCGGCAGCAGACCCGTGACGTGCTGGGTCAGCTTCGCCACCGGGGCGCCGTGCGCCTCCATGCCGACGGCGTCGATCACGCAGTCCGGACCGCGTCCGCCGGTGACGTCGCGGATGTGGTCGGCGAGCTTGCTCCCGTGCCTGCTGAGGTCGAACACCTCGACGCCGCGGGCCTTGGCGCGGGCGAGCCGCTCCGGCACCAGGTCGACACCGATGACCTTGGCGGCACCGCGGTGCTGGGCGATCCGGCACGCCATGTCGCCGATGGGCCCGAGCCCGAGCACGGCGACGGTGCCGCCCTCGGTGACCCCCGCGTACTCGACGGCCTGCCACGCGGTGGGCAGCACGTCGGACAGGTAGACGAACCGGTCGTCCGGCGGCCCGTGCGGCACCTTGATCGGCAGCGTGTTCCCGAACGGCACCCGCAGGAACTCCGCCTGCCCGCCGGGCATCGAGCCGTAGAGCTTGGTGTAGCCGAACAGCGTCGCGCCCATGCCCTGCTCGCGGACCTGCGTGGTCTCGCACTGCGAGTGCAGGCCCTGTCCGCACATGAAGCAGGTGCCGCACGAGACGTTGAACGGCACGACCACCCGGTCGCCCGCGCTCAGCGCCGTGACCTCCGCGCCGACCTCCTCGACCACCCCCATGGGCTCGTGCCCGAGGATGTCGCCCTCGGTCAGGAAGGGGCCCAACACCTCGTACAGGTGCAGGTCCGAGCCGCAGATGCCGCTGGAGGTGATCCGCACGACCACGTCGGTCGGATCCTTCAGGACCGGATCGGGCACGGTGTCCACGCGCACGTCGCGCCTGCCGTGCCAGGTGACTGCCTTCATGTCGTCGTCCTCCCGAGGAGCCTTGAGGTCTCCCGCAGCGTTCCCGCGAGCGGCGGTGGCAAACCTCCGGCGGCCACGTCGTCCGGACCCGGTGCGGTAGCTCGCGAAGAGCAGGAGCCGGTTGCCTCGATCAGGTGAAAGGCTTGCTGTGCTTGGAATCTGGGCTACCTTGGGGGAGGAGATCCGATCCAGGTCGGGGACCGGGTCGTCGACTCGAGGAGCATCCGGTGCCCACGGACGTGCGAGGCGTGCTGACGGTGGAACGGTGGCGGTTGGCGGGAGCGAACGTCATCGCCGCGCGAGGTGATCTCGACCCTGGGTCCGTGCGCAGGCTCCGCTGGAGCATCGACAGCGTCGCGCCGGGCTCGGGTCCGCTCATCCTGGACCTGTCCGGCGTCGGCGTCCTCGGCCCGGTCGGGGTGGCCGCCCTGCTGGAGACCGCGCGTCGGGCGCGGGCGTTCCGGATCGATTTCCGCCTCGTCTGCTCGGCCGAGGTCGACCAGGTGCTCGACCAGGTCGGTGTGCGGGACGAGTTCGCGGTGTTCGACTCGCGGACGGCCGCGCTGGCCCACGCCGAGTAGGTCCCCACACCCCCGGCTCGACCCGCACCCGGTGCTCCTGGCCGACCCGGTAGCCGACACCGCGCACCGTGCCGATGACGGCCGACGCGTCGCCGAGCGTGCGCCGGATCCGGCGCACGTGCACGTCCACGGTCCTGGTGCCGACCGCGGTGGACGCGCCCCGCACCTGGTCCATCAGCGCCGTCCTGCGGTGCACCCGCCGCGGCTGCCCGCACAGGTGCAGCGGCAGGTCGAACTCCAGCCGGGTCGACCGCACCGGAACACCCGGTGGAGCACCCGCCGGGAGTCCGGGAGGACGCGCAGCGCCGGGCCGGTGCTCCGGTGCGACGGCACCTCGACGTCCACGGCAGCCTGCCCGAACGCGGTCCCGAGCGCGTCGGCCACCCGCTGGGCCACCGCGGAGGCCCGCGCGGCCGTGACGCGGATCACGAACGTGACCTCGGCGGCGTCGGGTTGGCCCGGATCTCCCACACGGGTGATCCGGCCCTCTTCGTCACGGCGCGTCAACGCCTTCCACTAGCTGGACGTGCTTGACGGGCTGAGCTTCGCCAGAGCGGACACGAGCGGTGACAGCTCCGGGAGCTGCCCGGCGTCCGCCAGCGCCTCGCCGAGGGCGGTGTCGTGCGTCGGCCGCGCGGCGTCGAGCAGCGCGACGCCCGCCTCGGTCAGCTCGGTGTAGATGCCGCGCCGGTCGGTGGGGCACAGGTACCGCGAGAGCAGACCGCGGTCCTCCAACCGGGTGACGAGCCGCGTGGTCGCGGACTGGCTCAGCACCACGGCCTGGGAGACCTGCGACATCCGCAGGTGGAAGTCGTCCTGTCGCGCGAGGACGTCCAGCACGGTGTACTCGCTGACGGAGAGCTGGTGCCCGCGTTGCAGCGCGCGTTCGAGCCTGTCCTCGATGCGCGCGTGCAGTGCGGCGAGCGTCCGCCAGCCCTGAGCGCGGGCCTCGGTGGCGTCCTCTGCCAGTGACACGGTTCACCTCTCCCCGGTTGCGCCCCGGACGGACCAGGGGCAGTATCAAGCGTGTGCAACAATCGGCGTCTGCAAGTATTGCGCACGCTGACTACAGCTTACCGCTGACAAGAAAGGGCACCGTGAACATCGACCTCACCGGCCGCACCGCGCTGGTCACCGGCTCCACGGCCGGTATCGGCTACGCGACGGCCAAGTCCCTCGCTCTCGCGGGCGCCGCGGTGGTCGTCAACGGCCGCGACCAGCAGCGGGTCGACGACGCCGTCGACAAGCTCCGCGAGGAGACCGGCTCCACGACCACCACGGGCGTCGCCCTCGACCTCGCGACCGCCGAGGGCGCGGCCGACCTCGTCGCCGGGCTCCACGACGTGGACGTGCTGGTCAACAACCTCGGCATCTTCGGCGCCAAGCCCGTGTTCGAGATCCCGGACGAGGAGTGGACCCGCTACTTCGAGGTCAACGTCCTGTCCGGCGTGCGGCTGGCCAGGCACTACGCGCCGGGCATGGCCAAGCGCGGCTGGGGCCGGGTGATCTTCGTCAGCAGCGAGTCGGCGATCCAGATCCCGACCGAGATGGTCCACTACGGCATGACCAAGACCGCGCAGATCGCGGTCTCCCGCGGCATGGCCCAGGAACTGGCCGGTACCGGCGTCACGGTGAACACCGTGCTCCCCGGTTCGACCCTGACCGAGGGCGTGCGCGAGTTCATCGCCGACCGCGTCGGCGCCGACGTCCCGTTCGAGGAGGCCGAGCGCCGGTTCATGGAGGTCGAGCGCCCCACCTCGCTGCTCAAGCGCCTGATCCGCCCCGAGGAGATCGGCAACCTCATCACCTACGTCGCCTCCGACCTGTCCTCCGCCACGACCGGCGCCGCGCTGCGCGCCGACGGCGGCATCGCCAACACCCTCATCCCGTGAAAGGACCCGACCCCATGACCTCGGTACCCACCGTCACCCTGAACAACGGCGTCACCATGCCGCAGATCGGCTTCGGCGTCTTCCAGGTGCCGAACGCCGAGACCACCGCCGCCGTGGCGGAAGCGCTCCGGGCCGGCTACCGCAGCATCGACACCGCCACCGTCTACGGCAACGAGGAGGGCGTCGGCCGGGCCATTGCCGAGGCGGGCGTCCCGCGCGAGGACCTGTTCATCACCACCAAGCTGTGGAACTCCGCGCAGGGCTACGACTCCACGCTGCGCGCGTTCGACGAGAGCCTGTCCAGGCTGAAGCTCGACTACCTCGACCTGTACCTGATCCACTGGCCCACCCCGGCCCGCGGCCTGTACACCGAGACGTGGAAGGCGTTCGCGAAGCTGGCGGCCGACGGCCGCGTCCGCGCGGCGGGCGTGTCGAACTTCCAGCCGAACCACCTGGCGGAGATCGTCGACGCCACCGGTCTCGTGCCCGCCGTGAACCAGGTCGAGCTGCACCCGCGCCTGACGCAGGAGCCGCTGCGGGCCTTCCACGCCCAGCACGGCATCGTCACCGAGGCGTGGTCCCCGCTCGGCCAGGGCAAGGGCCTGCTGGACGACCCGGCCATCGGCGCCGTCGCGGCCAAGTACGACCGCTCGCCCGCCCAGGTCGTGCTGCGCTGGCACCTCCAGCTCGGCAACGTGGTCATCCCCAAGTCGGTGACCCCGTCGCGCATCGCGGAGAACATCGACGTCCTCGACTTCACCCTGGACGCCGCCGACGTCGACGCCCTGTCCGCGCTCAACGCCGACAGCCGCGTCGGGCCCGACCCCGACACCAACAACGAGGCCTGAGCCGGAGAACGCGGAAGGGCCCCCGGCCGGTCGCCGAGGGCCCTTCCGCACCGGTCCTGACTACCGGCGCCAGCTCGGCTGCCGACGCCTGCCGGGCACCGCCTGGACGGTCTCGGCGGCCTCGACGGTGTGCCGCAGCAGCAGGGCCGTGGTCACCGGGCCGACACCGCCGGGCACGGGCGTGAGCGACCCGGCCTTCTCGGCCACGGCCGGGTCCACGTCCCCGACCAGTCCGCCGTCGGCGGTGGCGTTCGTGCCCACGTCGACCACGACCGCGCCCTCGGCGACGTGCTCGGCCTTGATCAGGCCCGGCTTGCCGACGGCCGCGACCACGACGTCGGCCGTGGTGGTGACCGCGGCCAGGTCGGCGGTCCGCGAGTGGCACACCGTCACGGTGGCGTTCCGGTCGAGCAGCAGGTGCGCGACCGGCTTGCCGACGACGACCGACCGGCCGACCACGACGACGTGCTTGCCGTCGAGGGGCACCTCGTGGTGGTCGAGCAGCGCGACCACGGCCGCCGCGGTGGCGGGCGCGAACGCGGGCAGGCCCGCGGCGAGCCTGCCGAGCGACGTCGGGTTCGAGCCGTCCACGTCCTTGCGGACGGCGATGGTGCCCGCGAGGTCCGCGACCGACAGCCCGGCGGGCAGCGGTGTCTGGAGGATGACGCCGTGCACGGCGCCGTCCACGCTCAGGGCGGTCAGCGCCTCGGCGACGTCGGGTCCGGTGGCGGTGGACCCGAGGTCGACGACGTCGCAGGTGATGCCGACCTTGGCGGCGGCCTTCGCGATCGACCGGACGTACCAGGCGCTGGCCTCGTCGTCGGTCGCCGTCACCACGGCCAGTCGTGGGGGAGTGCCGTCGGCGGCCAGCTTGGCCGCCCGCTCGGTCACGTCCTCGCGGATCGTCGCGGCGAACTCCTTGCCGGACAGCGTGATCACTTGCGGATCTCCTCGCGAACGCTTGCGGTCACCTGGTCGGCCCGTGCGACCAGTGCGTCTACATCGGACACCACGGCGGCGCCGTTGATCTCCACGTTGACCCGCGCCGTGGTCGCCGCGGCACGGGCGGCGTCCGCCGCCGCGGCCACGTCGGTGATCACGTTGCGGTTGCCCACCGGCAGCAGCACCTCGGCCAGCGCGACCAGCCGCTCGGCGACGGCGATGGTCCGCGTGGGCGGGACCGCCGCCCCCGCAAGCGCTTCCGCGATGGCGGCGGACCGCTCCGGACCCTTCGGCAGCCGGTAGGCGTCGGTCACGGCGGTGAACGCCCGCGCGTCGTCGTCCGCCAGCTGGAGCGCCTCGACCCGCAGGACGTCCACTTCGGACAGCACCGCGCCGATGGTCTCGGCGTGCTCCGCGTGCTTCGGCCCGTCGCTGTAGCGGGCGACCATGCCCAGCAGCGCCGCGGACTGCGCGGCGTGCAGGGCGGCGGTCGCCCCGCCACCCGGCGCGGACACCCGCGCCGCCAACCGCTCCAGGAACTCGCCTACGGTCTGGTCACGCATCACGCGTCGAGCGAGCGCACAGCCGCCGCGAGGCGGGTGACGCCCTCGTCGATCTCGCTCGCGGACAGCCCGGAGAACGCCAGGCGCACCGAGTCGTCGCCGCCGTCGAGCAGGAAGTCCGCGCCCTTGACGAACGCGACGCCGTGCTCGGCCGCCTTGACCGCGAGCGCGTCGATGGACACGCCGGGCAGCCGCACCCACATGAAGTACCCGCCCTGCGGGGCGGTGTACTCGGCCGTCGGCAGCTCCCGCGCCAGCGCCGTGACCAGCGCGTCCTTGCGCTCCCGCAGCGCCGCGCGGACCGTGTCGATCGACTTGTCGAGGCGACCCGACCGGCAGAACTGGTTCACGATCGACTGCGCGACCATGTTCGGCGAGATGTACGTCGTGGTCGCGAGCTTGGTGATGCCCTCGATGACCGACACCGGTCCGACGAGGTAGCCGACCCGGATGCCGGGGCACACCGTCTTGGAGAACGAGGACGCGTAGACGACCTTGTCGGCCTTGTCCTGCGACAGCATCGTGGGCATCTGCTCGCCCTCGAAGCGGATCGAGTAGTACGGGTCGTCCTCGAACAGGACGAAGTCGTACTTCGCGGCCAGCTCCAGCAGGCGGGCCCGCTTGGGGGCGCTCAGCGTGTACCCGGCCGGGTTCTGGAAGTTCGGGATGATGTGCGCGAGCTTCGGCCGCACGCCGCTCTCCAGCAGCGCCTCGACCGCGTCGACGTCGATGCCGTCGGAGTGCAGCGCGACCGGGTGGACCTCGGCGCCGCGCTGGCGGAGGTTGAGGAGGGTGCGGTCGTAGGTCGGCGCCTCGACGATGACGGCGTCACCGGGGGAGACGAGCTGCTCGAACAGGAACGCGTCCGCCTGCATCGAGCCGTTGGTGACCAGCACCTGCTCGACCGGGACGCCGTGCTGCTCGGCGATCCACTTCCGCAGCGGCACGTAGCCCACGGCGGTGCCGTACGCGGTCGTGCCCGCGGCGTCGTTGGCGAAGGCGAGCTGGGTCGCCTCGACCAGACCTTCGGTGTCGATGATGTCCAACGAGGGGGCGCCGCGCGTGAAGCCGATCGCTGCCTGGGAAGCCATGGCGCGAAGCCTACCTCCGCCGACTTTCCCGCTTCAGAGGCTCCACTGGTGGGCCGGGTCGACGTCGTCCGACCTCGTCAGCACCGAGCGCGCGGCGGTCAACCCCGCCCCGCCCTCCGCGGTGAGCCCGTTGCCGGAGCGGCCGAACGCCGCGCCGAGGTGGACGCGAGCCGCCGCGACCCCGCCGCCGGGCTCCCGATCGGCCAGGTCGGCGGGCTCGCGCCGAACAGCGGCGACGCGGACGCGGTGAAGGCGACCATCGCCCGGTCGGTCACCGAAGCACGGGTCGGGCGCGCCGCCCGCGTCCAGCACCCGGCGCGGCGCGGACTCGACCGCGGAGCGCGGCACCACCACCGCGTTCTCGTCGCTCACCACGCGTGAACGCGGGGGAACCGCTGGTCACGGCCTAGTGTTCCGAGTCGCCCACGACCTTGCGCAACTGCGTCAGCGCCCGGTGCTGCGCCACCCGAATGGCACCGGCGGTCGACCCGATCGCCTCGGCCGCCTCGTCCGCGGACAGGCCGAGGACCACTCGCAGTACCAGGATCTCCCGCTGGCGCTCCGGAAGCGTCCTCAACAATCCACCCATTCGAGTGGACAGATCGTCGAGCACCGCCCGCTCCTCCGGCCCCGCGGCCGTCTCCTGCACGTCGGGCAGATCCGACATCGGCTCGGTGCGGTTCTTCGCCGACGTGCGGTGGGCGTCGGCGACCTTGTGCGCGGCGATGCCGAACACGAACGCCAGGAACGGCCTGCCCTGGTCGCGGAACGTGGGCAGCGAGGTCAGCACGGCCAGGCAGATGTCCTGCGCCACGTCGTCCGCCGACCCGAACGTGCGCTCGGTGCGCCCGACCCGCGCGCGGCAGTAGCGCACCACCACCGGCCGGACCGACTCCAGGAGCAGCCGCGTCGCCTCGGAGTCGCCGCGGACGGCCCGTCGCACGACCTCGGGGTCGGGACCGGGGTCGCAGTGCTCGGATGAGTGCGCCACCGTCCGGACCACCCCCGCTCCTCGGATCCGCCGAAGATCTTCCACCGGTTGCCGCAAGGTGCCGCCGCAGTCTTGCGGACCCGGTGGAATGATCCGCGCGGCCACGCGCGTTGACCCGTCCGGAAGGCGAACCGCACACCACGGATTCCACACCGAGGAGCACACGTGAAGATCGGCATCATCGGAGCGGGCAACATCGGCGGAGCGCTCACGCGCAGGCTGACCGCTCTCGGCCACGACGTGTCGGTGGCCAACTCGCGGGGCCCGGAGACGCTGGCGGACCTGGCCGCCGAGACCGGTGCCACGCCAGTGCCGTTGACCGAGGCCGCGCGCGGGGCCGAGGTCGTGATCGTGACCATCCCGCAGGGGAAGGTCCCGTCGCTGCCGAAGGGCCTGCTGGACGAGGCCGCTGAGGGCGTCGCCGTGATCGACACCGGCAACTACTACCCGCAGCGCGACGGCCGCATCGAGGAGATCGAGAACGGCGTGACCGAGAGCCGGTGGGTCGCGAACCAGCTCGGCCACCCGGTGGTCAAGGTCTTCAACGGCATCCAGGCCCTGCACCTGAGGGACAAGGGAGTGCCCGCGGGCACGCCGGGCCGCATCGCCCTGCCGGTCGCGGGGGACGACCCGGCCGCCAAGGCGACGGTGCTCCGGCTCGTCGAGGAACTGGGCTTCCACGCCCACGACGCGGGCTCCATCGACGAGTCCTGGCGGCAGCAGCCCGGCTCGCCCAGCTACGGTGCGGACGCGTCACCGGAGAAGCTGCCCGAGTTGCTCGCCCAGGCGAGCCCCGACCGAACGCCGGAGTTCACCGCCTGATAAGCGCCACTAGTGGGGAGTACTCTCCCGTGCCGTGACCACGGCACGGGAGTACCTCCGCGTTTCGAAGGACAAGTCAGGCCACCAGCGTTCCAACGAGGAGCAGCACGCCGATCACGAGGCCTTGGCTGACGCACGAGGGTGGTCGCTCGGCAAGCCGTACCAAGACGTCGTGTCCGCTTCTCGTTACTCGGCCAAGGTTCGTGGTGGGTTCGCTGAGTTGATCGCCGACCTGCATAGCGGCGAGTTCGCGGCGAGTGTGTTGCTCCTCTGGGAATCATCAAGAGGATCGCGGCAGGTTGGTGAATGGGTGGAGTTGATCGGGTTGTGCGAGAAGGCATCGGTGATGATCCATGTCACTGCGCATGATCGCACCTACGACCCTTCGAATCCTCGCGACCGCCGAACGATCCTCGAAGACGCGGTCGACTCGGAGTACGAAGCCGCGAAGACTTCGACCCGAGGTAGGCGTACAGCCGCGCAAGCCGCGTTGAACGGTCAGCCGTGGGCCCGCATCCCCTTTGGCTACCGGCGAACCCGCGACCCCAACACGGGCCGTGTGGATCAGCAGGAGATAAATCCCGAGGAAGCCGAAGTCGTACGTGAACTGTTTGCCCGGATCATTGCCGGTCACTCGTTTCGCGGTATTGCCACGGACTTCGCGGAGCGCGGCATCACGCGTCGAAGTGGGAAAGCCTTCACCGGCCGCGATCTAGGGGTGATGGTGTCCCGCGTGCTGTACATGGGGCAGCGCTCCCACAAGCCACGCGCAGGTGGGCCACTGACGATCTCCGTCGCTGCATGGCCTGGAATCATCAGTGAGGCTGATTTCCTAACTGTGCAGAGGATCATCTCAGCTCCGGAACGAGTGTCGACGCGAGCTGGGCGAGGAACGCACCTGTTGTCGATGATCGCTCGTTGCGACGTGTGCGACGCGAAGCTGGCCGCGCGTACTCGACACGGCGAGATGGCCTACACCTGCCACGCCGCAGGGCACGTCGGAGGGTTCAAGTCCGACTTGGACGTCTATGCCGAAGAGGTCATCATTTCCTACCTTTCGTCGGAGGCTGCTCACTCGGCCATCAACGCGGGCATGGCGGACGAGAAGAAGCTTGCCGAAGTGCGTGATGGTGTCGCGCGTGCGCGTCGTGACTTTGACGAACTCGCCGATCAGGTGAGCGCGGGCACCCTGTCGGCGGTATTCGCCGCGCGGGCAGAGCCCGGCATCCTTGCCCGGCTCCGGGCGGCTGAGCAGCGTGAGAAGGCGCTCAAGACCCCTGCGGCACTCCAGGGGGAGACCGGGCCTCGCGAGTGGGTGCAGGCGCGCTGGGACGTCGCTCCGATGGCGGCAAGGCGGACGCTGGCGCAGACGCTGTTCAGCCCTGACCTGATCGGCACTCTGCGGCTGATGAGGAGTCCGACGCCGGGTAAGCGAGTGCCCGTCATGGACCGCGTCGTGTGGGTGCGCCTGGTGGACGGCAAGGAGGTCCGAGTCCCCAGGGGTCGGTGACAATCGGATCACACGCTCGGACGGCCAAGTTCGCAACCAGTCAGCTTGGTTGGGAAACTTTTCGTTACCTGCCAACGGTTTCCGGTTCGAACAGGTCCGGAACGGTTCAGGCCTCTTCGCTCTCGGAGCTTGCACACGGTTCGGAAGTCTTTGTGTAGCAGGGTATATCGACACGGAACGCTACTGCGGGCGGCCTGCTGCATCCAGATCGGCTCTGGCCGGAATGCCGCACGTGCAACGACCGTTGGCGGCAGGTTGAGGGAATCCCCTTGCGCACCAAGCAATCCGCGGATTGTGCGCGGTGATGAGCCTGGTCAACGCCCCTGCGGCCGTGATGGTGATCATCGGACTCGGTACCGCGTACGCGGTCGGGCGCACCCTGATCGACTGGCACCGACGCTGACTCGGTGCCTCCCGGTCATGGCGCGGTGGGAGGCCACCTGCTCATGATGGGTGCCGCGAAGGCTGAGCGGCTACTGTCCGGATACTCTTGCTCGGCAACGAAAGCTTGAGGTCGGACCTGTAACCGCAGGTCAAGCTCACGTCGTCCCCACTAGTGGAGTTCACCGTCTGATGAAGCCCTTCGTCCACGAAGTCCGCTCGACCCGGATCGTCTTCGGCTCCGGCACCGTCTCGCAGGTGCGCGCCGAGGTGGAACGGGTGGGCGGCAACCGCGTGCTCCTGCTGGCGAGCGAGCGGCTGGACGACGTCGCTCGACGGGTCGGGGAGTCCCTCGGCCCGTCGCTCGCGGCCCGGTTCGACGGCGCCGCGATGCACACCCCGGTGGAGGTGACCGAGCGCGCGCTGGAGGTGCTGCGCTCCCACAGCGCGGACTGCGTGGTCGCGATCGGCGGCGGTTCCACCACCGGCCTGTCCAAGGCGCTGGCCGCGCGCACCAACGTGCCGCAGGTGATCGTGCCGACGACGTACTCGGGCTCCGAGGTGACCGCCGTGCTCGGCGAGACCAGGGAGGGCCGCAAGACCACGAGGTCGGCCCCGGAGATCCGCCCGGAGACCGTGGTCTACGACGTCGACCTCACCCTCGGCCTCCCGGTGCCGCTGTCGGTCACCAGCGCGGTCAACGCGCTCGCCCACGCCGTCGAGGCGCTGTACTCGCCGCAGGCCGAGCCCGTCACCGACGCCATCGCGCTGGACGCGATCACCCGCCTGTCCCGCGGCCTCCGGGCGCTGTCCGCCGACCCGTCCGACGTGGACACGCGCGCCGACCTGCTGACCGGCGCGTGGCTCGCGGGCACGTGCCTCGGCTCGGTCGGCATGGGCCTGCACCACAAGCTGTGCCACACCCTCGGCGGCTCGTTCGGCCTGCCGCACGCCCAGACGCACACCGTGGTCCTGCCGCACGCCATGGCGTACAACGCCCCCGCCGTGCCCGAGGTGATGGAGCGGATCGCGGGGGCGCTCGGGGTCCCGGACGCGCCCGCGGGCGTGTTCGACCTGATCGCCGAGGTCGGCGGGCCCACCTCGTTGCGCGCCCTGGACTTCCCGCTGGAGGACGTGCCGCTCGCCGTCGAGCTGGCCACCGCGCGGGCGTACCCGAACCCGCGCGAGGTGACGTCGCCGGGCGTCGCCGGGCTGCTGTCGGACGCGTGGCACGGCAGACGTCCCGCGAGCCGCGTCCCCGACCTGGGGTGGCTGACCGCCGAGGTCGTCGCGAGCTTCGACGCGACCCCGGACCCGCGCACCCGCGCGCTGCTCGCGGACCTGGTGCGGCGCCTGCACTCCTACGCCACCGAGAACGACCTGACGCAGACCGAGTGGCGGCGCGCGATCGACTTCCTCACCCGCACAGGGCAGATCAGCAGCGCCGTGCGGCAGGAGTTCGTGCTGCTGTCCGACACCCTCGGGCTGTCCAGCGTGGTCGACGCGCTGACGAACTCCCGCACGCCCGGCTCGACGCCGTCCGCGGTGCTGGGACCGTTCTACGTGGACGGTCCGCCCGCCGCGCCCTCCGGCGCCGACCTGGCCTCGGGGGCAGCGGGAATCCCGCTGTGGGCGGACATCCACGTCACCGACCCGGACGGGATGCCGGTCGAGGACGCGGTCGTCGACGTCTGGCAGGCCGACGACGACGGCTTCTACGACATCCAGCTGCCCGACCTGGACGGCCCGGTGCTGCGGGCGAGGTTCACCACGGACGAGGCGGGCCGCTTCACCTTCTGGTCGATCCTGCCGTCGGCGTACCCGATCCCGGACGACGGCCCGGTGGGGGAGATGCTCGCCGCGACCGGCCGCCACCAGTACCGCGCCCCGCACCTGCACTTCATGATCAGCGCGCCGGGCCACGAGCGGCTGGTCACCCAGCTGTTCGTGGCGGGCGGCGACCACCTTGACTCCGACGCGGTCTTCGGCGTCAAGGAGGAGTTGGTCGTGGACTTCCGCCCCGCCACCGGTGCGACGCCGGACGGCAGACCGGTCGAGGGGCCGTGGCGCCGCCTGGACTTCACGTTCCGCCTGGCCCGGACGACGGGTTCGTGAAACCGAACCAACAACGTTTGCAGCCCATCCGGCGCATTGTCGTTCCGTAACACCGAGTTTACGGTGATTTTGCGTCGACCGGCGCGAAATGGCCATGATCTTCCAGGAGTTGCCATGCGCGTCGGTGCGCTCTTAGCCTCACTGCTCATGATCGGGGCGGCGGCGCAGCCCGTGTCCGCCGCGCCCGCGGACCCCCGTCCCACCGCCATCGTGTCGCTCGGCGACAGCGCGATCTCCGGCGAGGGCGCGGGGTCCTACGAGCCCGGCACCGAGGGCGAGAACGGCAACTGGTGCCACCGCTCCACCAGGGCGCTGGTCCACCAGACGGCCGTGGCGGACCGCACCTTCAACCTCGCCTGCTCCGGCGCGGACTCGGCCAACGTCTCGCTGGCCGACACCGTCCACTACACGGAGGGCTCGCAGGCCAGGCGCCTGATCGACATCGCCCGGCAGAACCGCGTGACGACCGTCGTGCTCCAGGTCGGCGCCAACGACGACCCGCAGTTCGCCGACACGATCGTCAGCTGCATCGCGGCGTGGCTGAACCCGTTCGGCAGCCCGTGCCGCTCGGCGCTCCAGACCCAGTGGCCCGCGCGGCTCGCGGCGATGGCGCCCAAGGTGGAGAACGCCATCGCCGACGTCCGCTCGGCCATGTCGCAGGCGGGCTACGCGGCGGGCTCGTACAGCTTCGTCCTCACCTCGTACGCGTCGCCGCTCACCGAGAAGATGGACAAGGTCCTGCACGGCCCGCACGGCTGCCCGGTGCGCCTGGCCGACGCCGAGTACGGCCGGACCGTGGCCGTGCCCCAGTTCTCCGACGCGCTGCGCGGCGTGGCGACCAGGACCGGCACGAAGTTCCTGGACTTCGCCCGCGCCACCGAGAACCGCGAGGCGTGCAGCAACAAGAGCGGCAGCTCGACCGGCGAGTGGCAGCGCCGCATCACCGTGGACCCGGAGGCCCTGGTGCACGGCGGCCTGGACGCGATCGGCATCCACCTGGCGCAGCAGTCCTTCCACCCGAACGCGGCGGCCCACGCGCAGCTGGGCCGGTGCGTGACGGAGTTCGTGCAGTCCGGCACCCAGGCCGCCCGCTGCCTGGTGGGCGCGGACGGCAACCTGCACGCGGTGCAGTAGCGACCGGCGACCTCCGGCCCGGTCCCCACCTCGGGGACCGGGCCGGACGTGCGCGCTCAGGCGGCGACCTCCTGGCTGAACTGCGTCCGGTGCAGCTCCTCGTACCGGCCGCCCGCGGCGAGCAGCGACGCGTGCGTCCCCCGCTCCACCACGCGCCCGTCCTCCACGACCAGGATCAGGTCGGCGGCCCGCACGGTCGACAGCCGGTGCGCGATCACCACGGACGTCCGCCCGGCCAGCGCTTCCCCCAGCGCCTCCTGCACGGCGGCCTCCGACGTCGAGTCCAGGTGCGCCGTGGCCTCGTCCAGCACCACCACCCGCGGCCGGGCCAGCAGCAGCCGCGCGATCGTCAACCGCTGCCGCTCCCCGCCGGACAGCCGGTACCCGCGTTCGCCGACCACGGTGTCCAGCCCGTCCGGCAGCGACGCGATCAACGACGACAGCCGGGCCCGCTCCAGCACGTCCCACAGCTCCTCCTCGGACGCGGACTCCCGCGCCAGCAGCAGGTTGGACCGGATCGACTCGTGGAACAGGTGCCCGTCCTGGGTCACCATCCCCAGCGCGGCCCGCACGGACGAGGCGGTCAGGTCCCGGACGTCCACGTCCCCCAGCCGCACGCTGCCGGAGTCCACGTCGTACAGCCGGGCCGCCAGCTGCGCGATCGTCGACTTGCCCGCGCCGGAGGACCCCACCAGGGCCACCATCTGCCCCGGCTCGACCCGGAACGACACGTCGTGCAGCACGTCCACGCCGCCGCGGGTGTCGAGCGCGGCCACCTCCTCCAGCGACGCCAGCGACACCCTGTCCGCCGACGGGTAGGCGAAGGTGACCCCGGAGAACTCCAGGCCGACCGGGCCGTCGGGCACGGGCACGGCACCGGGCTTCTCCGCGATCAGCGGCTCCAGGTCCAGCACCTCGAACACCCGCTCGAACGACACCAGCGCGGTCATGACCTCGACCCGCGCGCTGGCCAGCGCCGTCAGCGGCGTGTACAGCCTGGTGATCAGCAGCGCCAGCGCCACCACCGCGCCGGGCTCCAGCGAGCCGCGCAGCGCGAAGAACCCGCCCAGCCCGTACACCAGGGCGAGGGCCAGCGAGGACACGATGGTCAGCGCGGTCAGGAACACCCACTGCACCATCGCCGACCGCACGCCGATGTCCCGCACCCGCCGAGCGCGGGCCGCGAACTCCGCGGACTCCCCGGCGGGGTTGCCGAACAGCTTCACCAGCGTCGCACCCGGCGCCGAGAACCTCTCGGTCATCTGGGTGCTCATGGCGGCGTCGTGGTTCGCGGCCTCCCGCTCCAGCGCGGCGAGCTTGCCGCCCATCCGCCGGGCGGGGAGCACGAAGACGGGCAGCAGCACCAGCGCCAGCAGCGTGATCTGCCACGAGATGCCGATCATCACGACCAGCGTCAGCAGCAGCGTCACCAGGTTGCTGACCACGCCGGACAGCGTGTCGCTGAACGCCCGCTGCGCCCCGATGACGTCGTTGTTGAGCCTGCTCACCAGCGCGCCGGTCCGCGTGCGGGTGAAGAAGGCGACGGGCATCCGCTGCACGTGGTCGAAGACGGCGGTGCGCAGGTCGAGGATCAGGCCTTCACCGATGCTGGAGGACAGCCACCGGGACAGCACCCCGACGCCCGCCTCCACCACGGCGATCACGGCGATCAGCCCGGCGAGGCCGACCACGACGTTCAGGGGCCCGCCGTCGTTGATGGCGGTGACGATCCGGCCCGCGATCACGGGTGTCGCGACGGTGAGGACCGCGGCGACGACGCTCAGCGCCAGGAACCGGGCCAGCCGGGAGCGGTGCGGTGCGGCGAACCGGGCTATGCGCCCCAGGGTCGCCTTGGAGAACGGTCGCTTGTCCTGCTGGGCGTTCATGACGTGGTGCAGCGACATCCACGCGGTGACATCCATGCTCATGCGGCCGACGGTAGGACCTCGACTTAAGGTGAGGTCAACCGGAAAAAAGGCCCTGCAACGCGGTGTGGGCCCGCACTCCCCATGGAGTACGAGCCCACAACTTCACGAACAGATCAGACGGTGCGGACCTGCTGGGCCTGCGGGCCCTTCTGGCCCTGGCCGATCTCGAACTCCACGCGCTGACCCTCGTCGAGGGACTTGAAACCGCTGCCCGTGATCTCCGAGTAGTGGACGAAGACGTCAGGACCGCCACCGTCCTGCTCGATGAAGCCGAAGCCCTTTTCGCCGTTGAACCACTTAACAGTGCCCTGCGCCATGCGACTAACTCCTTGTAAGCCTGAGTCAGGTCCTCACGACGAGGAACCCTGATCTCTCCCGGTATCTTGCCACGTCCGGGCCGGTTTTGCGCCGTCGTACTCGCAGAAGCGGGCTAAATCACGTTGTTCGGCCTGGTCAGAGCCATATTTTTCAGTGCGGCTCCCGCGTTTTTCGGGCCCTTCGGCCCTCATTTTCCCGCCTGGGCCACCTGTTCGAGTGAACTGGACGCCCGAAGTGGCCGGGGGGAAAATCGCACACTACCTGTGATGTGAATCACATATTTTCTCGTTTCGTCAGGAAATCAAGTCGAAAATTCGCGTCTCACGTCACGTCGACCACCAGGGCGGTGGCGTTGTCCGTGCCGCCCGCGCGCAGGGCGGCCCCCACCAGCAGCGCCGAGGCCGCCGCCGGGTCGCCCGCGCCCGCGAGGACGAGCCGCAGGTCCTCGTGCGCGAGGCGCCCGTGGACGCCGTCCGTGGTGAGGACCAGCCTTCCCGCGCCGCGGGGCGCGTGCGCCAGCCCGATCGACGAGGGGTCGCTCATCCGCACCGAGTTGGTCACCACGTGCTCCATCCGCGGCGTCGGCGTCCGCCCGCGGGCGCGGAAGTGCTCGGCCACCGTCTGGTCGGTCGTCAGCCGCGTCAGCGCCGTCCCGTCCCAGAAGTAGGCCCGCGCGTCACCCGCCCAGGCCACCGTGAAGCCGCCGCCGAGCCGGGGAGCCGCCGTCACGAGCACGGCGTCACCCGCCAGGTGGCGCTCGTCGTCGGGCAGCCACGCCTCCAGCACCGCGCGCGCCGCCGCCACGGCCCGACCCGCGCCGAGCCGGGCCGCCTCGCGCGCCGCCGCCCCGGCCGCGAGCCGGGCGGCCCTCCCCGCGCCCTCGGAGTCGCCGATGCCGTCCGCCACGGCGAAGGCCAGGCCGCCCGAGGAGGGGTCGCGGCAGGTCGCCGCGGCGTCCGCGTTGTGCCCGCGCGGCCCCCGCTCGCTGCACGTCCCGCTGGTCAACCGGACCGGCCGCGGCACCTGTTCCACCAGCATGGCGTCCTCCTCGTCGTTCGCTCTGACCCCAGGAAGCCAGACAAACCGAAGAAACAAGCCAGAACCACCTGTCAAGACGCTGAGAAACCTCCTACTTACAGGGGTTTCTGCCGCTGCGACCGGTCGCTACCGTGTCGCTTCCCCGGCACGCTGCCGGCCTACTGAGGGGTGGATCGGATGAGGTCAAGACGGAAGCAAGCGGCAAGAGCGGTGATCGCGGTGGGCGTCGGCTCCGCCGTCGTGTTCGGGCTCAACGCGCCGGTCTCGGCCGCCGCGGAGAACGTCCTCCGCGCCGACCGCGCGGTCGCCCGTTCCTGCTTCGCCGGAGTGCTCCCCGCCCGCACCGCGGGGGTGGACCGCCGGGAGGTGACCTCCACAGTGGACGGACTCGTCCAGGCGCGGTTGGCCGCCGGGAACGGCGGCACCGGCGACTGGGACGTGGCCGTGTTCGACAAGGCGAACGGAAAGCTGGTGGCGGCGTCGACCGCGCTCGCCTCCCGCGAGCTGGCCGAGAGCTTCGTGACCAAGGGGCAGCAGCTCGTCGTCCAGGGCTGCCGGTACGCCGGTGACACCCGCTCGGTCGTGCTGGGCGTCGACTTCCTCGCGCTCACGCCGCAGGGCACGCCCACCCCCGGCGTGACCGCCGAGACGGCCCCGGAGCGCGCCGAGCTGGTCCGCGTGGCCACCGCCGACCAGCAGGACAAGAACAAGCTGCTCGGCCTCGGCCTCGACGTGACGGAGAAGGCGGACGCCACGGGCGTCGACGTCGTCCTCGCGGGCGAGGCCGACCGCGAGGTGCTGCGCGGGAGCGGGTTCCGCTTCGAGGTGCTGAACCCCGACCTGTCCGCCACCTCCCGCGAGAACGCCCGCGAGGACGCCGAGTTCGCCGCGACCACCGAGCGCACCGGGCTGCCCTCGGGCCGCACGGGCTACCGGCACCTGTGGGACTACAACTTCGAGATGAAGGAGTTGGCGCGCGAGAACCCGAAGCTGGTGCGCGCCTTCACCCTCCCGCACGCCACGGTCGAGGGCCTGGACGTCGTCGGCGTCGAGGTGGCGACCAACGTCGCCAACACCGCCGACGGCAAGCCGGTCAACCTGCTGATGGCGCTGCACCACGCCCGCGAGTGGCCGTCGGGCGAGCACGCGATGGAGTGGATCTACGAGCTGGTCGACGGGTACTCCCGCGACCGGGAGGTGCGAGGCCTCGTCGAGCGCACCCGCAACATCATCATCCCGGTGGTCAACGCCGACGGCTTCACCATCTCCCGCGAGGCCGAGCCGAAGGGCGACTTCAGCCGGTTCGACTACGAGATGAAGCGCAAGAACTGCCAGGCGGACGACTCCCCGGAGCAGTTCCGCACGGGCGTCTGCAAGGCGAACCCGGCGGGCGCGCAGCGCGGCACCGACCCGAACCGCAACTACGCGGGCTTCTGGGGCGGCGCGGGCGCGTCGACCTCCTGGTCGGGCGAGACGTTCCGCGGCTCCAGCCCGTTCTCCGAGCCGGAGACGCGCAACATCCGCGACCTGGTGTCCAGCCGCCAGGTCACCAACCTGATGACCCTGCACACCTACTCCAACCTGGTGCTGCGCGTGCCCGGCGTGTTCGGCACCCGGCCGCCGCTGGACGAGCCGCTGAACAAGGCGCTCGGCGACCTCATGGCCTCGCGCAACGGCTACACCAGCCAGCCGTCGTGGGCGCTGTACGACACCAGCGGCACCACCGAGGACTGGTCGTACTGGGCGACCGGCGGCTACGGCTACACGATGGAGATCGGTCTCGACGGCTTCCACCCGCAGTACTCCACGGGTGTCGTCGCCGAGTACCTCGGCCAGGCCCCGGCGCAGGGCGCGGGCAAGGGCGGCAACCGCGCCGCCTTCCTCGACATGCTGAGGAACGCGGCCACCCCCGAGGCCCACTCGACGCTGGTCGGCACCGCGCCGCGCGGCTACGAGCTGGCGCTGCGCAAGTCGTTCCAGACGCCCACGTCGCCCGTCCGCCAGCCGGACGGCACGACCAAGCCCGCGATCTACGTGCAGGACACGCTCAACTCCACGCTCGACGCGACGGGCGGCAGGTTCTCCTGGGCCGTCAACCCGTCGACCCGCCCGTACGTCGCGGGCCGCTACGGCCGCGACCCGCAGGCCCCGGTGCAGCAGGACATCCAGCTCGCCAACCCGGAGGGCGTGCCCGCCGAGAACACCCGGTACCCGGCCGACCCGACCGCGGACCGCATCCCCTTCACGGTCAAGGGGATGCCCGAGGTCGACAACGGCAAGGTCTCCATCACCGTCAACTGGGGCTCCCCGGCCACCGACTGGGACCTCTTCATCGTCGACGCCGACGGCGAGACCGTCACCTCGTCCGCCGCGGGCGGCACGAACAGCGAGACCGCGGTCCTGTTCGACCCGCCCGCCGGTGAGTACACGGCCGTGGTCGTCAACTACAGCCAGGCGAACCCGGCGACGCCGGACGACTGGACGGGTGGACTGGTCGAGTTCGCCCCGCCGGTCCCCGCCACGTACGGCCCGAAGGAGTCGTACACGCTCACGTGCAAGGACCGCCGGGGCCGCATCGTCGGCCTGACCGACGTGTTCGTGGACCGCGGCCAGACCGTCGACGTCGGCGCCGTGTGCACCGACTCGGCCCGCGCCACCAAGCAGCGCAAGCGCTAGCCGGAGCGCGGGGCCTCCCGGACGTCCGGGAGGCCCCGCGCCGCCGACCGGGGGCTCAGCAGGTGGGTGGTAGCCAGCCGGGCTCGCCGACGACGTCCTCGGGGGACGCCGTCATGGTGTTCGGCCGCTCCGGCGTTCCGACGCCGAAGCTGAACCCGACCAGCCCGCCGGGGCACACCCGCAGCGCGCTCGGACCGCCGTCGGTGCCGCTGCCGCGCCAGGCGAGCGGGTCGAGGGCGACCCGCCACACCTTCCAGTGCGCCTCGCCGCCGACGTGCCCGTCGCACGCCTCCGCGGCGGGGAGGCCGTCGACGCGGCACACGTAGTCCCGGTCGCCGTAGGACCCGGTCCCCGCGCCCGCGCGCACGGCGAACCCCGCCCGCTCCAGCGCGGCCCGAGCGGTCCCCGGATCGCCGGAGGCGCACCGGACCGCGGTTCCGGAGCCGCCCGCGCCCGTGGTGTCGACCGCGACCGTGACCCCCGAGGGCGACGGGCACGGTCCCGCCGTCCAGGTCCCGTCCGCGGGCACGACGGCGGACAGCAGTGCGGACGTCACGGCGGCGAGGCGGCTGAGGGGCGTGAGCACGGGCCGCACACTACGTCCGGTGACCACATCGCGCTCCTCGACCACCGAGAGCGCTCGGAGTAGCGCAGATCACTGGTCCCCCGCCGGAAGTTCGTTGTGGTTCAACAACCTTTGGGACTTATGTCCGGTTAAAGGGTCTTGTCGGCGTGATCACGCGGTTCCAGGATGGGCGAACACGGTCGGATATCACCCGTGCGGGTGATCAAGCCGACTGTCCGAAGAGGACCGACCAGGCCCTCTCGGCAGCCGAAAGGTTCGTTCGCGTGGCACGCAGAGGCCTCATCGCCGTCATCGCCCCCCTCACGCTCGCCGTCACGTTCGTGACCGCCGGGGGTGGCACCGCCCAGTCGCAGGTGCCCAACCAGAGCCCGGTCAACATCACGATCGGCTCGATCAGGATCGACCCCGCGCAGCCGAGGCTGATCACCTCCTACGGCCACTCCGACGTGGAACTGGAGTACGTCCGCAAGGACGCGGCCAGCGCGACCGGGTGCACGACCCGGCACCACGAGGAGACGGAGGAGGCGAACGTCGTGCCCGGCGCCGCCCACGTCACCGTGGCCGGGGTCCGCTACGAGCTGGAGCAGTTCCACTTCCACACGCCGTCCGAGCACCGCTTCCAGGGCCGTTCCGACCCGATGGAGATGCACTTCGTGCACCGCAGCGCGGCGGGCGCGCTGCTGGTGGTCGGCGTTCCGCTGCGCGCGGGCGCACCGTCCACCGTGGACAGGGTGCTGGCGAGGCTCGCGCCCGAGTGCGGCGAGAACGTCGAGGTCGGCGACGTGGACCTGAACTCGCTCCTGCCGCGCAACCACACCACGTTCCGCTACAACGGGTCGCTGACCACCGCGCCGTTCACCGAGGGCGTGCAGTGGTTCCTGACCAGCGAGCTGACCGTGTCCCAGGCGACCATCAACCGGTTCCAGGGCCTGTTCACCAGCGGCAACGCCCGCGCCACCCAGCCGCTCAACGGCCGGACCGTGACCGAGGTCCCGCAGTTCTAGCAGGTCGGCGGGGCCGTCCGAGGAAGCGGACGGCCCCGCCGGGTAAATGGGGGGCGTCGGATCTGGGGCCGATGGCAGGATGGGCGGTATGCCTGGAATCTCGACGCCCGAAGAGCTCGCCTCCCGCACGTCCCGCGCCCTCGCCGCGGCGGTCGGGGCGGGCCGCGCCCTCGGCCTGGAGGTGACCGAGCCGAAGGTCCTGCACGACGTGTTCTCCGTCGTCGTGCACCTCGCGCCCTCGCCGGTGGTCGTCCGCGTGCCCACCGTCCTGGTGCCGTCGTTCCGGGCCGACCTCGTCGCCCAGCACCGCCGCCAGAGCGACGAACTGGCCGTCGTCGGCTGGCTGGCCGACCGCGGGTTCCCGGTGATCCCGCCGAGCCCGCTCGTGCCGCGCGAACCCGTCCAGCGCGACGGCTTCTCCATGACGTTCTGGCAGCTGGTCGACATCAGGCAGGACGTCGAGCCGGACTACGCGCACAACGCCGCCGCGACGGCCGAGCTGCACGCGGCGCTGAGCGACTACCCCGGCGAGCTGCCGTTCATGTCGTCGTTCGACCACACGGTCACCGAGAACCTCGACTTCCTCGCGTCGCGCCCCGACCTGATCGACGCCGCCGACCTCGACCGGGCCCGGCGCGAGTGGGCGGCCCTGGAGCCGGTCGTCGGCTCCCGCGAGGGCTTCGCGAAGGCCTTCCCCGACGTGGCGGTGCAGACCGTGCACGGCGACTCGCCGCCCGCGAACCTGGTCTCCACCGTCCACGGCGACCTGCACGCGGACTTCGAGCTGGTCACCAGCGGACCGGTCGAACGCGACCTCGTGATGATCGGTCCGGACGGCGAGGCCGCCTACGACCGCGCCGCCGCCGCGCTGGGCCTCCCGCCCCTGAACCGCGAGGTGCTCGCCGTGATGGGCGCCGCCGGGTTCGTCCAGGTGGTCGCCTGCCTCGCGCTGGTGCCGCAGCTCCCCCTGCTCGCCGAGGGCCTCAAGCCCGCGCTCGAGGCCTGGCGCGCCACCCCGCCCGCGTTCTAGCTCAGCCCATCGACTTCTGGCCGTCGATCGACTCGCGCAGGATGTCGGCGTGGCCCGCGTGCTGCGAGGTCTCCGCGATCAGGTGCAGCAGGACGCGGCGCGCCGACCAGGACTTGCCCGCCTCGAACCACGGCGCCACCGGCAGCGGGTGCGCCACGTCGAGGTCGGGCAGCGTCGCGACCAGCTCGTCGGTCGTGCGCGCGACCTCCTCGTAGGCGTCCAGCAGCCCGGCCAGGGTCTCGCCCGGCATCATCCGGTGCTGCTCCTCCCACGGGATCGCGCCGTCCTCCATCAGCGTCGCGCCGCCGACGATGAACCGCGACCAGGACGCCTCGGTCGCGGCGACGTGCTTGATCAGCCCGCCGAGGGACAGCGCGCTCACGGTCGGGTGCGAGCCCGCCTGCTCGTCGGTCAGCCCCCGCGTCGTGCCGCGCAGGAAGAACCGGTGCTTGGCCAGCGTCTCCAGCAGGTCCGCTCGTTCGCCGGTGGTGGTGAGGGTGCCGGTCATCGTGTCCGCCTTCTTTCCTCTGAGCTGATGAGAACGAGCCTAGAAGGCATCGCGGACACCTCCTGTCCTCGATCGCGGGCGGATCCGCGGAGTTCCGCGGCGACCGTGCCGGGTGAGCCGACAACTAGACTTGACGGTCAAGAACCGGGACCACCGAGGAGACCACGCATGGGCGCGCGCACCGACCGGACGACCGCAGAGCCCGATCTCGGCGTCCTGGCCGGCAGGTTGCTGTTCGCGTTCCAGCGGGAGATGTTCACGACGTTCGCGGAGAAGGGCTTCCCCGACCTCCACCCCCGCCACGGCTCCGTCCTCGCCTACCTCGACAAGGACGGCGTGCGCGCCACCGACCTGTCCCGACTGTCGGGCGTGCACAAGCAGGTGATCGGCACCGTCGTGGACGAGCTCGAACGCCTCGGCTACGTCGAGCGCAGGCCCGACCCGGTGGACCGCCGCGCCAAGCTGATCTGCCCCACCGAACGCGGCCTCGACCAGATGCGCGTGGCCGACACGTTCGTGGCCGCCCTGGAACGCCGCCACGCCCGCCGCATGGGTCCGGAGGCCTACGCGCAGTTCAAGAGCATGTTCACCGACGTCGTGGAGCACCAGCGCCGCCGCGTCGAGCCGTAGCCGGGCACGCCGGAGCCGCGCCCACCGTGAGGAGGACGCGGCTGAGGCGGGACCGTCAGTTCGAGATCACCGCGAAGACCGTGCCCTGGTCGTCGCTGACCAGCGCGGACCGCCCGTAGGGGCTGTCCGAGGGCGGCAGGATCACGTGGCCGCCGAGTTCCGCGACCTTCGCCACGGCCGCGTCCGCGTCGGCGACCGAGAAGTACGTGACCCACGAGGAGGGCGCTTCGGCGAACGCCCCGCCGATCCCCGCGACGGCCTCGCCGCCGAGCGACGCGGCCGAGTACTGGAAGTCACCGGAGCTGAGGTCGTCGTAGGCGTAGCCGAACACCTGGGCGTAGAACTTCTTGTTGCCCTCGAAGTCGTGGCTCGTGTTCTCGCTCCACGCGATCGCGCCGGGCTCGTTCACGAGCTGCGCGCCGGTGTGCTCGCCCGCCTGCCACAGGCCGAACACGGCGCCCTGCGGGTCGAGGGCGATGGCCATGCGGCCCTGGCCGAGGACGTCCGAGGGCTGCACGAGGATCTTGCCGCCTGCCGACTCGACCTTCGCCGCGGTGGCGTCGACGTCGTCGGTGGCCAGGTAGGTGGTCCACGACGGCGGCTGCGACGTGTCCTGCTGGACGCCGAGGCCCGCGACCTTGCGGCCACCGAGCTTCGCGGACCAGTAACCCATCTCGGCGGGTTCGAGCTGCTCGGCTTCCCAGCCGAACAGACCCGAGTAGAACGCTGTGGCCTTGTCGACGTCGGCGCCGAGGTCGGCCCAGGCAGGTGTGCCCGCGGGCCATGCCGTGTCGCGAGTGACCATTTCTAGCCTCCGGGGAGTAGCGGAGTGGGGGCTCCGAAGCTAGCGGCGGGTCCCGCGCGTTGTCGTCCGGTGGAGCCGGAAGCAGGGGTGGTGGCGCGGAAAGTTAGGGGGCCTCGAACAGGGTGCTGACCGACTCCCCGTTGTGGATCCGGCGCATCGCCTCGGCGAGCGGGCGGGCGACGGACAGCACCTTCAGCTTGGGCACGTGCTTCTCCTTCGCGATCGGCACCGTGTTCGTGCAGACGATCTCCAGCACGTCCGGCGCCGCGCCGAGCCGCTCCAGCGCGCCGTCGGAGAACAGCCCGTGCGTGCACGCGATCCGCATCGTGCCGCTCTCCCGCTCCCGCAACCGCTCCAGCAGCTCCACGACGGTGCTGCCCTTGGCGATCTCGTCGTCCAGGACGATCACGTCCTTGCCCCGCACCTGGCCGATCACCGCGCTGATGTGCACCTTGTCGTCGGCGAACCGCTGCTTCGCGCCGGCCGCGACGGGCACGCCGAGGATGCGCGCGAAGTGCGCCGCCTCCTTGGCGTTGCCGAGGTCGGGGGAGACCACGACGGTGTTGCTCAGGTCGTACTGCTTGAAGTGCGCGGCCAGTTCGCGCAGCGCGTGCAGGTGGTCGACGGGGATGCTGAAGAAGCCGTGCACCTGCGGCGAGTGCAGGGTCATCGCGAGCACGCGGCTCGCGCCCGCCGTGACCAGCAGGTCCGCGACCAGGCGGGCGCCGATGGAGATGCGCGGCGCGTCCTTCTTGTCGGACCGGGCGTAGGCGTAGTGGGGCATGACGACGGTGGTGCGGGCCGCGGACGCGCCGCGGGCGGCGTCGAGCATCAGCAGCAGCTCGACGAGGTTCTCCTGGACGGGCGGCACGAGCGGCTGGATGAGGAACACGTCCCGTTCCCGGCAGTTCGCCTGGAGCTGGACCTCGATGCAATCGTTGGCGAACCGCTGGACCCTGGTGGGAAGCAGGGGCGTGCCGAGGTGGGTGCAGATCTCGGCCGCGAGCTCGGGATGGGCAGTGCCGGTGAAAACCGCGATGTCACGCACCCTTCGAGCCTAATCGCGCCGACGGCTCCGATCGGGTGTTCCCGCGCCGCTTCGGCGGGTGATGTTCGTCGGTGTGATACTCCGCCGATGGAGTTGCGCCACCTCGAGTACTTCGTCGCGGTCGCCGAGGAGCTGAGCTTCACCCGCGCGTCGCACAGGCTGCGGGTCGTGCAGTCCGGGGTGTCGACGGTGATCCGCGCGCTGGAGCGCGAGCTGGGCGCGCCGCTGTTCGACCGGTCCACCAGGGAGGTGGCGCTGACCGACGCGGGCAGGGCGCTGCTGCGCGAGGCGCGGACCACCCTGGACGCGGCGCAGGCCGCCCGCGACGCCGTGCAGGAGGTGGTGGCGGGCGTCCGGGGCACGATCAACCTCGGCACCATGACCGGTCTGACGCTGGTCGACCTGCCCGGTCTGCTCGGCCGCTACCACGTGGAGCACCCCGGGGTGACGATCCGGCTGCGCGCCGCCACCAGCGGCACGAGCGGCCTCGTGACGTCGCTTGTGGACGGTGAGCTGGACGTGGCGTTCCTGGCGCTCAACGACTCCCCGCCCGCCGGTGTGACGGCGCGGGGACTCGTCGTCACGTCCGTGGTCCTGCTGGTGCGCGACGACCACCCGCTGGCGGGCCGCGCGAGCGTGCGCCTGACCGACCTCGCGAACCAGGAGTTCGTCGACACACCGCCGGGGTGGGGCAACCGCGTCCTGGTCGACCGGGCGTTCGCCGCGGCGCGGGTCGAACGGCGGGTCACCGTCGAGGTGGCGCACCTGAACGCCGTGCCGGACTACGTCCACGCCGGACTGGGCATCGCGCTGGTGCCGGACTTCGACCTGGTGCTCGCCGACGACGTGCACCAGGTCGCCGTGTCCGGAGTGGACCTGCGCTGGACGCTGTCCCTCGCGACCTCCTCGACCCGGCGGCCGAGCGCCGCCCTGCGCGCGCTGCTGGCCATGGTGGACCAGTACGTGCGGCCTAGCCCCTGAGCAGCCTGCGTCCCGCCGTCGCCGACACCACCAGCACGGCCGCCGAGAACCCGAGCACCGCGTACGGCGCGGCGACGTACTGGGCGGCGATGCCGAGCAGCAGCACGGGCACCGCCAGCCCGAGGTAACCGGCGAGGAACAGCCCCGCCAGCGCCTCCCCGCGCGAGGTGGGCGAGCTGAGCGCCGCGACCGTCGAGACCGCCCCCTTGAACAGCACGCCCATGCCCGCGCCCGCCGCCGCCCCGCCCACCAGGAACAGCGGCAGGCTCGACGCGAACAGCGCCGCGGTCACGACGGCGAGCCCTGCGCTCATCGTGGTGGTGCCGACGGCGAGCTGGTGGCGCGTGCCCTTGCGGCGGAACAGGATCTGCGTCGACGCCGCCGAACCGAACACCAGGAACGCCACCGCGCCCGCCAGCGCGCGCGACGGCATGTGCAGCGTGTTCGCGACGAAAGCCGGGGCCAGCGAGGTGAACAGGCCCAGGGTGGCGAACGAGGCCCCCGCCGCGGCGCCCGCGGCGAAGTAGTGCGCCCTGGCCAGTTCCGGCACCGACACCCGCTGCGGGTGGTACGACCGCGACTCGACCGCGACCGTCTCCGGCACGAACGCGACGACGGCCGCGCTCACCACCAGCAGCACCAGGAACACCGCGTACGACGTCGTCAGCGGCCCCGTGACGTACTGCGCCAGGACACCGGAGACCAACGTGCCGAACCCGAGCCCGCCGAGGTTCGCCGCCGTGGCGACGAGTTCCGCCCTGCCCAGCCCCGCGTGCGGCCGGTCGTCAGCGTGCAGCTCGGACAGGTAGGCCGTGGCGGTCGCCGTGATCATGCCGACCCCGACACCGGTCACCAGCCGCGCCGCGAACAGTTCTGCCACCGTCGTCGCGACCAGGAACACCACCGCCGCCCCCGCCAGCAGCAGCAACGCGGGCACGAGCACCGTCCGCCGCCCGACCCAGTCGCTGACGTGACCGGCCAGGAACAGGCTCAGCACCACACCCACCGCGTACGCGGCGAACAGCACCGTCACGACGAACGACGAGAAGTGGTCGCGCTGCTGGTAGAGCACGTAGAGCGGCGTGGGCACCGTGGAGAACGCCATCGCGACCAGGAACGAGGACGCGACAACCCAGAACCCGTGGCCCGCACCGAGCAGCGGTCGGTGCGGTGCCGTGGGGCGGGTGAGCACCGTGGCCGAGTCGGTCATGACGTGCGCCTCCTGTCGAGCGTCGGTCGGTCTCCGTCGAGCGTGCGCCGCCCCTCTGATCACGTCCAACGACATCTGATGCTGCCATTCATCTCAATCCGGGATAAATGCATGTCAGATGCCCTGCAATCGCACGACGTATGGGCGCGATCACAGCCTCTCCCTGCCCTCCGGGCGGCGTCGGAAACAAACTGACCGATCGGTCCACTGGGATATGGTTGGACCGTGGTGAACGACGACCCGCTGGACAATCCCCTGCTCACGACCTTCGGACATCTGATCGAGGTGTCGGGCAGGCTCCAGCGTTCGCTCGGTCAGGTGCTCGACGAGCGGTCCGAGTTGCCGATCGGGTGGTTCGAGGTGCTGCTCCGCCTGTCCCGCTCCGAGGACGGTCAACTCGCGATGGGCGTGCTGGCGGACCAGATCGTCCTGACGACCGGCGGCGTGACCCGCTTGGTGGACCGCATGGAGAAGGCGGGCTACGTGGAACGCCGCCCGTGCCCCGACGACAGGCGGGTCCTGTACGCGGGCATCACCGACGCGGGCTCGGCCAAGCTCCACGAGGCCGCAGGCGTACACGTGGAAGGCCTGCGCCAGGCGTTCGACGTCTTCTCCGCCAAGGAGTTGACCGCGTTCGACCGCCTCCTGGCCAAACTGAGGACCGCCACCTAACCCACAGTGCTGCCCCACTGGACGTTGGTAGCTGGTCAACACCCAGGACAGCTGACGACTCAGGAAGCAGACACCCGCCGTCTCGCCGCCCTTCCCTTCAAGTAACCCCGCACGAGGAACCCTCAGGGGAAGAGTGCCTCGCAAAGGACGCTTCGACGCACAAGAGCTGGTCTGATGGCCAGACGAGAACGACTGACACCGAGTGGATCGTCCCTGTTCATCTGACCAAGCCAGCCCCTGCCACCCTGGCCAGCCCCTGCCACCCTGGCCAGCCCCTGCCACCCTGGCCAGCCCCGCCACTCAACCTCACCTCCACCCGCTTCCACTCCTGCCCACCGCAACCCTGGGTGCTACGGCCCGTGGCTACCCCGCTGCCACAACCCGTGACCCCATCACTGCCGCTGTGCCGTTGCCAGTGGCCTCCCGGCTACCGCTGTGCCGTCACTCATAACCCCATGGCTACCGCTGCGCCGTCGCCCGTGACCCCATGACCATCCCCTGTGTGGTCGCCGTAGCCGCACCGCCACCCCAGTCCCGCCACCCCAGTCCCGCCACCCGTCTCCCGTCTCCCGTCTCCCGTCTCCCGTCTCCCAAGGCTCACGGCTACCGGGTGTGCCCCCGCCACCCCAATCCCCGCTGGTGCCCGACCGATCGCGCGCCTAGGGTCGCCGAACATGGAGATCCCCAGGTACGGATCGGGTGCGCTCTCTGACGTGGTGCCCTCGCTGCTGGCAGGCCTGGACGTGCCCGGCACGGTCGACGTGCTCGGCGTGCCCGGTGCTCGACGCGTCTGCCTGCTGCTCATCGACGGACTCGGCTGGGAACTGCTCCGCGCCCACGCCGACGCGGCCCCGTTCCTGTCCTCACTGCCGGGGAAACCGATCACCGCCGGATTCCCGTCCAGCACGGCCACGAGCATCGCCGCACTGGGCACCGGCCTCCCCACCGGCGAACACGGCATCGTCGGCTACAGCTTCGAAACAGGCTCCGTGCTGCTCAACTCGTTGGGCTGGAACCACCACGGCACCTCCGACCACGCGGACCTCCGACGCACCGCCGTGCCCGAGGAAGTCCAACCGCACCCGACCACGTTCGACCGCGCGGCAGCGGCGGGCGTGACCGTCCGCGCCGTCGCGCCATACCAGCAGGAAGGCAGCGGCCTGTCCCGCGCGGTCCTGCGCGGAGCCCTGTTCCACGGCGTCTACGCACTGGGCGACCTGGCGAGCGCCGCCCTGGACGCGCTCGGCTCCGCCGACCGGGTCTTCTGCTACGCCTACCACGCCGACCTGGACGCGCTGGGCCACCTCTACGGCCCGGACAGCGAACCGTGGCGGTTCCAGTTGTCCTACATCGACCACGTCGCCGCCTCGATCGCCGCACGCCTCCCCACCGACGCCGTGCTGACCGTCGTGGCCGACCACGGCATGGTCGAACTCAGCGAGGACAACCGGATCGACTTCGACACCGAACCGACCCTCCAGGCAGGCGTCCGCCTCCTGGGCGGCGAGCCACGAGTCCGCCACGTCTACACCGAACCCGGCGCCACCGACGACGTCCTCGCCGCGTGGCGAGAGGTGCTCGGTGACCGCGCCTGGCTGCTGCGTCGCGACGAAGCCATCGCTCTAGGCCTGTTCGGCCCCTCGGTAGCGGTCCACGCGTACACCCGAATCGGCAACCTGGTCGTGGCCGCACGCGACACCACCGCGATCGTCCGAACCTCTGTCGAATCCAGGCTCTCCTCCTTCATCGGCCAGCACGGCTCACTGACCTCCGCGGAGCAGTTGGTCCCTCTCCTCTTCGCCTCCTAACGACCTGCCTCCCTGAACGCCTCTCGAATCGCGGCATCATCGGCTCCCGCACCGAGGAGTTGGCGCAACAGCAACCGCGCCTTCAACGGATCCAGGAACCCGGCCGACACCAGCCCGCGCTCCCGCAGGTCCTTCTCCGACCCGCTGAACCCGTAGGTGTGCTCCAACACCGATCCGGCACCCGTTCGCGAAGCGAGCACCACCGGTATCCGCGCCACCAGTCGCACCAACGGCTCCACCCAGCTCACCGGCACGTGCCCGGCACCGAACGCCGCCACCACAACCCCGTCAACCCGCTCCTCCACTCCCTCCAACAGCACCCCTTCATCACCGAGCATCGCCGTCACCACCGCCACCGTCGCCGACCTGGCCTCGGCGAACGGCACCGGCGCCCGCCGCTCGACCCGTTGCAGCATTCGCGCGGCACCTTCGACGACGTACCCCAGCGGCCCACCGTTGGGCGACCGGAACGTGCCGGGACTCGAACTGTGCGTCTTCCGCACCCGCCGCGCCGCGTGGATCTCGTCGGCGAACACCACCAGACACCCCTGTCCCCGCGCCTCCTCACCAGCCGCCACCTGGATGGCCGCCAACAGGTTCGCCGGCCCATCCGCTCCGGCCAACGTCGGATTCCGCATCGCTCCGGTCACCACGATCGGCATGTCCCCGTCGTAGGCGAGATCCAGCAGGTACGACGTCTCCTCGATCGTGTCCGTCCCCTGCGTCACCACGACTCCGTCGACATCCACCCCCCGAATCGCCTCGTACAGCGCCGCGACGTCCTCGAACGTCACCGAAGCCCCGGGTACCTGCCGAAAATCCACCACCTCCAACGACACGTCGACGTCACCCAGTCCAGGCACCGCCGCCAACAGTTGCTCAGGCGACAACGCGGGCACCGCCCCGCCACCACGAGACGCCACCATGGCGATCGTGCCGCCCAACCCGAACACCGCCACACGCTTGCCAACCGCCACCGCGAGTCCTCTCCACGCCCGATGATCAGGTCATGGTTACCTGATTCCTGCTCATCAGGCACGGCGGGTCGTCGAGCGGCGAGTTGTGCGGCAACCGTGCAGGCAAGCCGCGATCACCGGATCATCTGGATTGCCGGACCTCCTCGTCGTGCCGGACCGTGCCGTGCCGTGCCGTGCCGTGCCGTGCCGGACCGGACCGGACCGTGCCGTGCCGTGCCGGGCTTGCTTGGTGCCCTGGGCTTCGCCGGCCGGATCGAGTCGTGCTGGAGCTGGAGCTGGCGTGATTGTCTGCTGAGAGGCAGGTCGTACCAGTTCCGCGTTATCTCAGCCCCGTGGGTGTGCCGACCAAGACCGGTGTGTCCGACCCCCGCTTGGGCCAAGGCGGATCGACCCGGCCAACGGTCGCTCCGTCCAGGCTCCGCACCGCTCACCCGGCCTTCGCCTTCTCGATCGTCGCCTCGATCCCGTCCAGGATCACCTCCAATCCCGTCGCGAACGACTCGGCCATCGCCGACTCCAGGTACGGCTTCTTCGGGTCGTCCGGCGGCGCGGGCTTGTCCTGCTCCATCTTGATCGCCATCGGGAACCGGGCCGCGAAGTCCGGCGCCACCTCCACCAGCAGCGGTGACCGCGAATGCCACCAGTCCTCGTCGGACACCCCCGTCTCCTCGGCCGCGGACCGCGCCTCCGCCTCGGTTCGCGCCGCGCCGCGGACGAAGTGCAGCACCACGCCCAGAATCCCCCGCAGCACAGGCGGTCTCAGGCCCGTCTCGTGCAGGATCCCCGACGCTGTCTCGAGCGTGGCGAACTCGTTGGGCCCCAGCACCGGTCTGGCCTGGGACACCTGAAGCGTCCACGGATGGCGCAGGTGGAACTCCAGGTGGTCCTCTGCCCACGACGTGACGGACCCGCGCCACCCCCGCTCCGACCTGTAGCCCGTGGGCAGTTCGCCCAGCACCTTGTCGTACATCAGGTCGACCAGGTCGCCCTTCGTGGGGACGTACGTGTAGAGGGCCATGGCCGTCCGCCCGAGCCGTTCGCCGACCGCTCTCATCGACAGCCCGGACATGCCGTCGACGTCCGCCACGCCGATGGCCGTGTCGATGATCAGGTCGACGCTCAGTCCCGGCTTGGGCCCCGGCCGCTGGCTCGACACCCTGTTGCCCCACATCACGTCCATGGACCAACGGGGATCGCCCTGCCCGGCGTAGACGACCATTTGCATCTCCTTACGCCATAAAGTATCGTCGCGATCACCTTACAGCATAAAGAGACTCTGGGGGAGTACGTGGAGTGTCGCCCGATAGACGTAAGCAAGCATCACGGCAGGTCCGAGGGCATCCTTGGCCGCATGTGCACCGCCATGTCGCTCAGGAGCGCCCGATGACCGCCGGGCAGCGGTCCGCCGCGGACAGCCACGACGTGATCGAGGTCCGAGGTGCCAGGGAGAACAACCTGGCCGACGTCTCGCTCGACATACCCAAGCGCCGACTGACGGTGTTCACCGGTGTGTCCGGGTCGGGCAAGTCCTCGCTCGTGTTCGGCACGATCGCCGCCGAGTCGCAGCGCCTGATCAACGAGACGTACACGGCGTTCATCCAGTCGTTCATGCCGAGCCAGGGCAGGCCGGACGTGGACGCGCTGCGCAACCTCAGCGCCGCGATCATCGTCGACCAGGAGCGGATGGGGTCGAACTCCCGTTCCACGGTCGGCACGGCGACCGACGCCCAGACGATGCTCCGGATCGTCTTCAGCCGCCTCGGTGAACCGCACGTCGGCACGTCGTCGGTGTTCGGCTTCAACAACCCCGAGGGCATGTGCCTGGTGTGCGAGGGTCTCGGTCGCGTGTCGGCGATCGACGTCGACCAGATCGTGAACCGCGAGCTGTCCCTCAACGAGGGCGCGATCACCGTCCCGGGTTTCACCACGGACGCCTGGTACGTGCAGACCTACGTCCACTCCGGCTTCTTCGACCCCGACACCAAGCTGAAGGACTTCACCCCGGCGGAGTGGGACGACCTCCTGCACAAGCCGACCACCAAGGTGAAGATCGGCACGACCAACGTCACCTACGAGGGTCTCGTGGTGAAGGTGCAGCGGCTGTACCTCTCGAAGGACCGCGAGTCGATGCAGCCGCACATCCGGGCCTTCGTCGACCGGGCCGTCACCTTCGACCGCTGCGCCGCCTGCGAGGGCACGAGGCTCAACCCGGCCGCGCTGTCGTCGAAGATCGGTGGGCGCAACATCGCCGAATGCGCGTCCATGCAGATCAGCGACCTGGCCGAGTTCGTCAGCAAGATCGACGACCCGTCCGTGGGGCCGTTGCTGGCGACTCTGCGCGGCACCCTCGACTCCCTGGTCGAGATCGGGCTCGGCTACCTGAGCCTGGACCGCGAGTCGGCGACGCTCTCCGGCGGTGAGGCTCAGCGGGTGAAGATGGTGCGGCACCTGGGTTCCAGCCTGACCGACGTCACGTACGTCTTCGACGAGCCGACGGTCGGCCTGCACCCGCACGACATCCAGCGGATGAACAACCTGCTGCTCCTCCTGCGCGACAAGGGCAACACCGTGCTCGTCGTCGAGCACAAGCCCGAGGTCATCGAGATCGCCGACCACGTCGTCGACCTCGGTCCCGGCGCGGGCCCGTCCGGCGGTCGGATCTGCTTCACGGGCGACGTGGCATCGCTGCGCACGTCCGGCACGTTGACCGGCAGACACCTGGACCACCGCGCCCAGCTCCGGGAGAAGGTGCGGGAACCGCGCGGCTACCTGGAGATCAGGGGCGCCGCCACGCACAACCTGAAGAACGTCGACGTCAACATCCCGCTCGGCGTTCTGACCGTGGTCACCGGTGTGGCGGGGTCCGGCAAGAGTTCGCTGATCCACGGCTCCCTGCCGCGCCGTGACGGGGTGGCCGTCGTGGACCAGTCGCCGATCCGCGGTTCCCGCCGGAGCAACCCGGCGACCTACACCGGCCTTCTGGACCCGATCCGGACCGCTTTCGCCAAGGCCAACGGTGTGAAGGCCGCCCTGTTCAGCGCGAACTCCGAGGGTGCCTGCCCCCACTGCAAGGGCATCGGCTTGGTCTACACCGACCTGGCGATGATGGCGGGTGTCGCGTCGGTGTGCGAGCAGTGCGAGGGCAAGCGCTTCACTCCCAAGGTGCTCATGTACACGTTGCGTGGCAAGAACATCAGCGAAGTACTGGCCATGCCCGTCACCGAAGCCCGCGACTTCTTCACCTCCGGCCAGGCCAGAGCCATCCTCGATCGCCTGTCGGACGTGGGCCTCGGCTACCTGGGTCTCGGCCAACCGCTCACCACCCTGTCCGGTGGCGAACGGCAACGCGTCAAACTCGCCATCCAGATGGCCGAGAAGGCCACGACCTACGTGCTGGACGAGCCGACGAGCGGCCTCCACCTGGCCGACGTCGACCAACTCCTGGCACTGCTGGACCGCCTGGTGGACGACGGCAACACGGTCATCTGCATCGAACACCACCAGGCCGTCATGGCCCACGCCGACTGGATCATCGACCTCGGCCCCGGCGCGGGCCAGGACGGTGGGCAGATCGTCTTCACCGGCACCCCCAACGAACTGGTGGAGTCCGGCGACTCCCTGACCGCCCGCCACCTCCGCACCTACGTCGGGGCCTGACCCGAGAAGGAATCCCGTGCACCAGCAACCGATCCGTGAGATAGAGGTCGTCGCCACCCGACGCATCACGCCGCGCATGGCGCGAATCACCTTCGGCGGTGACGAGCTGGCCGACTACACGTCGGTGGAACTCGACCAGCAGGTCAAGCTCTACTTCCCCAGACCAGGGCAGCCACGTCCGGTCCTGCCTTCGCCCGATACCGACTTCATGAGCTGGTACCAGGCGTACAGCGCCATTCCGGAGTCGGAAAGACCGTGGATGCGCAGCTACACGATCCGTGCCCACCACGCGGAGAGCGCCACGATCGACATCGACTTCGTCCTGCACGAGCACGCTGGTCCGGCAACCCGGTGGGCTGAAACCGCACAGCCGGGTGCTGTTCTCAGCATGTTCGGCCCATCCGCCGCGTTCGCGAGACCCACCTCGCTCGCCACGTCCATCGCGGGAGCCGACTGGCTCCTGCTGGTCGGGGACGCGACCGCCCTACCCGCGATCGGGTCGATCCTCGACGGTGTTGCCGCGAACACCCCCGCGGTGGTCTACCTCGAAGTAGCGGACGAGGGCGAACACCAAGCCTTGTCCGGTAGCGCCGCCGTGCACTGGCTGCATCGTGACACCAGCACGGCACCTCCTGGTGCTTTGCTGGTGGAGGCCCTCACGTCCGCGACCCTGCCACCGGGTGCGCCCTTCGCGTGGTTGGCAGGTGAGGCTGGGGCGGTCCGGACGCTCCGGCGTCACCTGATCAGCGATCGAGGGCTGCCGAAGGCGTCGATCGACTTCACCGGTCACTGGCGTCAGTCCCTGTCCCAGGACGACGCGCCCACCAAGGAGGACATCGAGGAGGCCAATGAACGTCTAGCCGCTGCTCAGTAGTACTGGGCTTCTCCGAAGGTCGGTGAGCGGACGTCCGGGTTCGGCACGTGGCCAGGCAGGATCGTTGGATCCGCGGGCCTGGGTGGCCGACTGCTGATGAGGGCGTGCTCACCTGGCTGAACCTTCTGGTGCACCGGAAGGTGGTCGGGTGAGACGGCATGCCGAGGTGTGCGGGTGGAGTGCGGTCGAGTGGGTGCCACGGTTGGAGGGTGAAGGGCTGGCTGGACACAGGACGTGGTGATCGGTGAACGCTGTGGGTGTGGTGCGCTGGCCATCGGGCGATGTCGGAATGCCTGTGCGGCAACGGACGTGGCTAGACGTCCAGGTCGATCGGTGGGCCTGGTTCGGCGGTGGCGGCGCCTGCGGTGTGGGATGCCAGCCAATCGTGGAACGCTGTCGCGCCTGCCTCGGGGACTTGCACCGTGATCGTGGCGCGCCGGTCGTAGGCGACGCCTGCGACTCGATGGCCCGCGGCGTGCAGGGCGTTCTCCAGTCTGCCCGCGTCGGCGTGGTCGACGGCGATGGTGAACGTGGCGAACCTGGCGCGTTCGAGGGTGCCGATCGCGTCCACCGTTTCCGACACCGCTCGGCCGTAGGCGCGTACCAGGCCGCCCGCGCCGAGTTTGATGCCGCCGAAGTACCTGGTGACCACGGCGACCGTGTCGGTGAGGTCGCGTCGGACGAGGACTTCCAGCATCGGCACGCCCGCCGTACCGGCTGGTTCGCCGTCGTCGCTGGAACGCTGTGTTCCGTCCACGCGGAACGCGGAGCAGTTGTGGTTGGCGGACCAGTGTTCCTTGCGCACACCCGCGATGAACGCCGCCGCCTCGGCTTCATCGCCGACTCGGCCGACGCTGCACAGGAAGCGCGATCGTTGGATCTCGATCTCGTGGACGCCGTCACGCGCGATCACCCGCATCGCACCAGTATCGACCACTGCTGCTCCTGGGTAGTGCAAGCGGTGTGAAGCCGGGTCCTCAGGTGGGTGATGGTGGTCGTGTCGGCATGGGCGTGGCGGCCGGGTTCCGTGGCACCGCGTCCGGATCGGGTGTAGGTCATGCCGGGCCGCGAAGGTAGGCGGTCGAGACGCTGGGAGGTGGACAAGTCGGGAGATCGGGAGGGTGGAAAGTCGTCCGCAGCGGACCGCAAGGATCTCCTCGCGGCTGGCGGCTGGCGGCTGGCGGCTGGCGGCTGGGCCACGACTGTCGTGCGTCAGCGCGGGGACCGAGCTGTGGTGATGCCAGCAAAGTCACGGCGGCAAGTACGGCGGCGGTGGTCTCGGCGGGACCGTAGGTCGAGTGGCGCAGCCAGCCGAAGTAGACGAAGTCGATAGCGCCCAGCACCAGCAGGGCGAACGCGAGCACCAACCGGAAGAGCAGGCGCGGCCAGTGGTTCGCTGTCATGTCGGACGAGCCTGATCGCCGGGATCGATCACGGGATCGGCCGAAAGGCAGAGGCGTTCGAGCCTGCGGAGGGCGCTGAAGTCTGTTGTGGACTGCCAGCGCCGTGGCCTTGGTAGAGCGCACTTGCCACGCACAACGCCTGTCCGCGCGGCGGTGAGAGAGGGGCCGATGGTCCGGAGGGGCCGATCGTGAGGAGGGCTGGTAGTGGAGATAGGCCGGTAGTGGGGAAGGGGCAGCGGTAGGGAAGGGCTGGTGGTGGGGTGGCGGGTTGGAGGTGAGGGGGACCGACAGTGAAGGAAGGGCCGGTGGTGGGAAGAGTTGGCGGTAGCGGAGGGCCTGCGGTCGGGATGGGCTGGGGACTTGGGATGGGCGTGGGGGATGAGGGATGGGCCGGTGAAGAGGTGGGCCGGTGGAGAGATGAGTCGGTGAGAGGTGGTCCGGTGAAGGAGTGGTCCGGTGGCGGGATGAGCCGGTGAAGGGGTGGTCCGGTGGCGGGATGGGTCGGTAGTGGAAATGAGCCTGTAGTGGAGACGGGTTGGTGGTGAGGGAGAACTGGCCTTGAGAGAGGACGGTCATGGGTGAAAGCTGGTGGTGGGGAGGGATCGCCGGAGAGGGAGGGGCGTGGCGAGGGAAGGAGATGGAGGGGGAAGGAGACGGTGGTGGAGGGCTGATGGTGGGGGAAGTGCTGGTGGGGGTGGCCTGGTGGTGGGGAAACGCTGGTGGTGAGGGTGTTGGTCGGCTGGCGGGGTGTTGTGCTCGACCTTGTCGACCTGCTGCTCGCCCTGGCCTCCGTGGTGCTGGGTCTGCTGAGCGGCGCCGTGAGGTCCTTCGCCACGGCCGTGTCCGTGGTGGGATCGGGGAGCCTGGGGTGCTGTGTGCCGTGGTTCGGTCGGGGCGCGTCTTGGTCGCACCGCCGTCGCCTGGTCCGCGCTGGTCGAGGTGGTCGGAGGTGTTCTCGGTCTCGTCATCGGCGTGCCGCACGCGGGTTGGGTGCCCTGGACCTCGGTGTGAACGCGCCGCCTGCCGCTCCGGTCCTCGCTGCTCGCGCTGCTCACCGATCTGGCGGAACCTGCTGCCCGGCCGGAGAAGGGGTGGTCGACCCGTCGCGGTCTCGCGGGTCCGGTGGGCGTCCCACATCGTGAGAGGGCGGCCTTGGTGCTGCGAACTTCCCTATCGTGACCGATCGTCCGCTCACGCACAGGCAGGTCAACGTTGTCAGAACACGTCGGGGCTCCGACCAGGTCGGTTGGCGCGGCCATCAGGGCCATGCTGCGCCGAGATCGATGGGCTCTCGCGGGGGCGATCACCATCGCTGTGCTCGGCCTCGCGGCCGTGGCCGCGGATCTGCTCACCGCGATCGAGGGCCAGGACCCGTACAGCTACCGGACCGAGGCGCTCGACCCGCAGACCGGTGGTCCCGCGGGTGCGCTCGGCGGTGTGAGCACCACGCACTGGTTCGGTGTTGAGCCGCTGACCGGGCGCGATCTGTTCGCGATCGTCGTGCACGGCGCCCGCACGTCGTTCCTGATCGGGCTGGCCGCCACCGCGGTGTCGGTGGTGCTCGGAGTGCTGGTGGGAGCGGGTGCCGGGTATCTCGGTGGGTGGGTCGACCGGGTCGTGACGTGGACCGCGGACGTGTTCCTCGGGTTCCCGTACCTGGTGTTCATGATCGCGTTGGGGGCGGTGGTGCCGAGCAGCGTGTCGCGGCCGCTGCTGCTGATCCTGGTGATCGGCTTCTTCGGCTGGCCGTCGGTGGCCCGGATCGTGCGGGCGCAGGTCCTGACGTTGAAGAAGCGGAACTTCGTGTCGGCCGCCCGCATCCTCGGCGCGAGCCCGTGGCAGGTGTTCCGGGCCGAGCTGCTGCCGAACCTGTGGGCGCCGATCATCGTGGTGGCGACGCTGTCGATCCCCGGCAAGATCGGGCTGGAGGCGGCGCTGTCGTTCCTCGGAGTCGGCATCCCGCCGCCCACACCGAGCTGGGGGCGGGCGATCAGCACGGCGGTCGAGTGGGTGGCGACCGACCCGATGTTCCTGTTCTTCCCCGGTGGCGCGCTGTTCCTGGCCACCTGGGCGTTCACCGTGTTCGGCGACGGCCTGCGCGACGCGCTCGACCCCAAGACGGACGTGCGACGCTGATGCGCACCCTCACGTTCGCCGCCACCCGGCTCGCGGGCACCCTGCTGGTGCTGCTGGTCGTCGTGTTCATCACCTACGTGGTCTTCTACCTCGTGCCGTCCGACCCGGCGCAGCTGTCGTGCGGCCGCCCGTGCACCGAGCAGAACCTGGCCCTGGCACGGGAGTTCATGGGTCTGGACGACCCGGCCTGGCGGCAGTTCCTCGACTTCCTCGGCGGCATCGTGACGGGCCGGACGTTCGGCGTCGGCGCGACCTCGATCCACTGCGCCGCGCCGTGCTTCGGCTACTCGTTCCAGCAGAACTCCGACGTCGTCGTGCTCATCTCCGAACGCCTGCCGGTCACGTTCTCGCTCGCCCTCGGCGCGGCGGTGCTGTGGCTGGTCGTGGGCGTCGGAGCGGGCGTGTTCTCCGCGCTGCGCCGCGGCACGGCGTGGGACCGGATCACCCTCGCAGGCTCGGTCGCCGGGGTGTCCGCGCCGGTGTACCTGGTGGGGCTGCTGGGGATCCTCGTCCTCGGGTTCACCCTCGACGTCGTCCCGGTCGGCGGGTACGTGCCGTTCGCCGAGAGCCCCGTGGACTGGGCGTGGCACCTCGTGCTGCCCTGGCTGGTGCTGGCGTTCTCCCACGCGGCGGTCTACCTGCGGCTGACCCGCTCGCAGATGCTGGAGACGCTGGGGGAGGACTACATCCGCACGGCCCGCGCCAACGGGCTGCGCGAGTCGACCGTGGTCGGCAAGCACGCGCTGCGCAACGTCCTGCTGCCGGTCGTCACGGTGTTCGGCATCGACCTCGGCTCCCTGCTCGGCGGCGCGGTGATCACCGAACGGGTGTTCAGCCTGCCGGGTCTGGGCGGTCTGCTGATCGACGCGGTGAACCAGCGCGACCTGCCGCTGCTGCTCGGCTGCACGCTGTTCGCCGCCTTCCTCATCGTCCTGGCGAACGTCCTGGTCGACCTCTGCTACGGCGCGCTCGACCCACGAGCCCGTCTCACCTGAAAACCCCTGCGGGAGAAGAGAATGTCGAAGCAAGTGCACAGGTTGGTCCCGGTGGTGGCGGCAGTGGCCCTGCTCGCCGCGTGCGGCGCCAACGACCCCAAGACGACCGGCGCGGACACCGCCAAGGCTGAGCAGGGCGGCACGCTGCGCATCCTCAACGAGGGGCAGACGGTCAACTACGACCCGGCCAAGAGCAGCAGCCTGCCGATCACCTCGCTGGGGTACGTGCACCGCAGGCTCACCGGCTGGCAGAACGCCGAGGGCGAGCAGGCGGAGGTCGTGCCGGACCTCGGCGACACGGGCAAGGCGTCCGACGGCGGCAAGACCTGGACGTTCACCCTCAAGGACGGGCTGAAGTTCAGCGACGGCACGCCCATCCGGTCCAAGGACGTCAAGTGGGGTGTCGAGCGCACCTACGCGCCCGCGTTCTCCGGCGGCCTCGGCTACCACAAGCAGCTCCTCGTCGGCGGCGCCGACTACCGGGGGCCGTTCGAGGGCAAGGGCCTCGACTCCATCGAGACCCCGGACGACAAGACCATCGTCTTCCGCCTGACCCGCCCGTACGGCGACTGGCCGTGGATCGCCAGCACCCCGGCGTTCGCGCCGGTGCCGGAGGGCAAGGGCGCCGAGCCCGACTACGGCGAGCACCCGGTCGCGTCCGGCCCCTACCAGATCGCCGAGTACCAGCGCGGCGTGAAGGTCCGGCTGACCCGCAACGCCAACTGGGACAAGGCGTCCGACCAGATCCGCGGCGGCCTGCCGGACGAGGTCCTGTTCCAGCTCGGCCAGGACGCGTCCGTCGTGTCGCAGCGGCTCATCGCCGACAGCGGCGAGGACAAGGAGGCGTTCGGCTCCTCGTTCGCCTCGCCCGCTCAGCTGGCCCGGTTGCAGGGCAACGCCTCCGCGAAGGAGCGGCTCGTCACGTCGAAGTCCGGCGCTCTGGCCTACCTCGCGCTCAACACGCAGAAGCTGACGAACCCCAAGGTGCGCCAGGCGTTCCAGTACGCCGTGGACAAGACCTCCTACCAGATCGCGTCGGCGGGCAGCGCCCAGCTCGCGGGTGATACCGCCACCACGCTGATCACGCAGGGCATCGCGGGCCGCGAGCAGTTCGACCTCTACCCGACGCAGCCCGCGGGCGACCCGGAGAAGGCCAAGCAGCTCCTCGCCGAGGGCGGGTTCCCCAACGGGCTGGAGAACCTGGACTTCGTGGTCTCCAAGAGCAACGACGCCCCCGCCAAGGCGCAGGCCATCCAGGCGGCGCTGGCGAAGGCGAACATCAAGGTGAACATCCGCGTGCTGGACACCGACGCCTACGAGGCCGAGACGAACCAGGCCAAGGACGCCGTCTACGACCTCACGCTCAGCTCGTGGCAGCCGGACTTCCCCAGCGCCAACGCCAACATCCAGCCCCTGTTCGCGTCCTCGGAGATCGGTGGCGGCGGGTACAACATCTCCCGCTACAGCAACCCCGACGTGGACAGGCTGATCGAGGCCGCGCAGAGCGAGGTCGACCCGGCCGCGGCGAGCAAGAAGTGGGCCGAGCTGGACAAGAAGATCCTCGGCGACTCGCCGGTCGTGCCGCTGATCTACACGCGCAACTCGTTCCTGCACGGCTCCAAGGTCGCGAACTTCTTCATCGCCGACTTCCCGTCCTACCCGAACTACCTCCAGGCCGGTATCTCGAAGTGACGTCGCCACTCCTGCGCCTGGAGGACGTCTCCGTGGCGTTCGACGCCCCCGCCGCCAGCGAGGTCAGCTACTCGCTGGCGGCGGGGGAGGTGCTCGCCGTCGTGGGCGAGTCGGGCTCCGGCAAGACGGTGACCGCGATGTCGCTGCTGGGCCTGCTGCCCGGCAGCGCGACGGTCACCGGCCGGGCCCTGCTCGCCGGGCGTGACCTGTTCACGCTGTCCGCGGGCGAGTTGCGAGCGGTGCGCGGCGGCGAGATCGGCATGGTGTTCCAGGAGCCCATGACCGCGCTCAACCCGGTGTTCCGGGTCGGCGACCAGCTCGACGAGGTGGTCCGCGCCCACGGCGGGCGCACCGCGGCGCAGGCGAAGCAGCGCACCGGCGAGCTGCTGTCGCTGGTGGGGCTGCCGTCGACGGCTCGGCGGAAGTACCCGCACGAGCTGTCCGGCGGCCAGTCGCAGCGCGTGGTGATCGCGATGGCCGTGGCCAACGAGCCGTCGCTGCTGATCGCCGACGAGCCGACGACCGCACTGGACGTGACCGTGCAGGCGGAGATCCTGGAGCTGCTGCGGGACCTGCGCGGCAGGCTCGACGCGGCGATCCTGCTGATCACGCACGACATGGGTGTGGTCGCGGACCTGGCGGACCGGGTCGTCGTGATGCACGACGGCCGGGTGGTCGAACAGGGGCCGGTGGCGGACGTCTTCGGCGCCCCCGAGCACGAGTACACGCGGTCGCTGCTGGCCGCCGTGGTGTCGTTGAGCACCCCGCCGCCCTCGGACCCGCCCGCCGCCGTCGAGGTCTCGCCCGGTGTCGTGGCACGGGGCGCGCACGTGGCCGTGACGTCGGGGGAACTGTCCACTCCGGACGAACCGGGCGACGACCCCGTGCTCGCGCTGACCGGCCTCTCCGTCACCTACGGCCGGTTCCGCGCGGTCGACGGCGTCGGGCTGCACGTCGGCCGGGGTGAGGTCCTCGGCCTGGTCGGGGAGTCCGGCTCAGGCAAGAGCAGCATCGCGGGCGCGGTCACGGGGCTCGTCGGGGCCAGCGGCGGGGTGATCAGCCTCGCGGGCCAGGACCTCGCACGGCTGCGCGGCCGGGCGCTGAAGCAGGCGCGCGGCCGGATCGGGATGGTGTTCCAGGACCCCGCGTCGTCGCTGAACCCGCGCGCCACCATCGCCCGCAGCATCGCGTCCCCGTTGCTGCTGCACGGTTCCCTGCGCGGCGACGCCCTCGCGCGGCGGGTCGACGAGCTGCTGGACGCCGTGCGGCTCTCGCCGTCGCTGCGCGAGCGGTACCCGCACGAGCTGTCCGGTGGGCAGCGGCAGCGGGTCGGCATCGCACGGGCCATCGCGCTGGACCCGGAACTGCTGATCGCCGACGAGCCGACCAGCGCGCTCGACGTGTCCGTCCAGGCCCGAGTGCTCGACCTGTTCCGGTCGCTCCAGGCCGAGCTGCGGTTCGCGTGCCTGTTCATCAGCCACGACCTCGCCGTGGTCGAGCGGCTGGCCGACCGGGTCGCCGTGCTCTACCGGGGCCGGGTCGTGGAGACCGGGCCCGCGCACGACGTGCTGACCGAGCCGCTGCACCCGTACACGCGGAGGCTGCTCGCGGCGGCACCGGTCGCGGACCCCGTCCGCCAGCGCGAACGCCGGGAAGCCTGGCTGGCGCTCGGGCACTCGGAGTAATGGCCTGCGTCACCTGGTCGTGTAGTCGGTGGAACCCGAGTGGCCAATTGTCGCAGTGGGGCCCGGCGGGTCACCTTGTGTCTCATGGCGAGCGAGTTCCAGAGACGCAAGGTCGCGGTCGTGTTCGAGGCGATGGACACCGACGGCGACGGGTTCCTGACCGAGTCCGACTTCACCGAGCTGACGATGCGGTGGACCGAGCTGCGCCGCGCGGCGCCGGGCACCCGCGACCACCAGCGGCTGTCGTCGATCATGATGGGCTGGTGGGAGACGCTGCTCGCCGCGTCCGACACCGACCGCGACGAGAAGGTGACCCCCGACGAGGTCCTGCTCGTCGTCGACCGGTTGCCCTCCATGCTGGACGTGGTCACCACCACCGCGCGGGTCATGTTCGAGGCCATCGACGAGAACGCGGACAACGAGATCACCGCCGGGGAGTACCGCCAGCTCATCGAGGCGTGGACCGGCCGCCGGACCGACACCGACGCGGTGTTCGCCCGGCTCGACCTGGACGGCGACGGCCGCATCACCCAGGAGGAGTTCGCCCTGCTGTGGGCCGAGTTCTGGGCGGGCGACGACCCGGACGCGCCCGGCACCTGGGTGTTCGGCGACGTCGACCTGCCAGGGCTCAGCCGAACCGACCACTGACGCCCCGGACCGACCGGAGTACGAGCGGAGGCCGCGTCCACGGTGTGGACGCGGCCTCCGGCAGGTTGACGTGCTACCGACCTGCCCTGTCGGTCCACATCAATCGAAGCGCGACGCAGAGGCCGATGAGCATCAGCACCCCGGTCACGCCGAAGGCGATCACGATCATCGCGGCCAGGCCGCCGAACACGACGAGGACGCCGACGGCCTGAAGGGTGACGCGGCGCGGCCCCCGGACCCCCGCGGGCGGGGGCGGCACGGGCGCGGGCGTCGGAGCGGGCAGCAGTGCCACGGACCGGGGTGCGGGCGCCACGCCGCGGTCGTGCAGGGTGATGGTTCTCCGCACCGGCCGCTCGCGGTCCCCGCGCACGTCGCCGAGGTCGCTCGACGACTGTTCCCGATCGATCATGGGACCAATGGTGCCCCACTCCCCGCTCGGAAATCCATCGGGTGACAGTGGCTCGTCGCCGAACGGTTGCCAGATCCCGGCAAGCGGGCGAATGCTATTGAGACCGAATAGTGCGGAATATCATCGCCCCAGTTCAGGGGCTTGCGCACGTGCAGATTGCACGTGCATCGGTGTGTGCATCGGACCGTGTCGAACGCATGAGCAATTGTCGATGCAACAATTGCTGGAATGGCGTGCGCCACAATTCCAATTCCCTCAGGCGGGCCGCGTGCCGATGACCGCGGTCGCGCCCAGTTCCTCCGACGACACCACCCGCGGTCGCAGACCGGACCGGGCGAACACCTCGGCCGCGCGCGGTGCCTGCTCCTCGCTGGTCTCCACGAGCAGGTGCCCGCCGGGGGCGAGCCACCGGGGTGCCCGCGCGGCCACGCGCCGCTGGACGTCCAGGCCGTCACCACCGCCGTCCAGGGCCACCAGCGGCTCGTGGTCGCGCGCTTCCGGCGGCATCAGGGCGATGGCCCCGGTCGGCACGTAAGGGGTGTTGGCGACGAGCACGTCGACCCGGCCGAGCAGGGCGGTCGGCAGCGGGTCGAACAGGTCGCCCTCGACCACCCGGTGAGCGGCGATGTTGCGGCGGGCGCACCGGACGGCGGCGGGGTCGACGTCGGCCGCCCACAGGTCGATGCCGTCGACCAGCGAGGCGAGCACCGCCCCGACCGCGCCGGACCCGCAGCACAGGTCGACGACCACGGCTCCGGGCCTGGCCAGCGCCGCGGCGTGCCGGACCAGGAACCCGGTGCGCTGACGGGGGACGAAGACACCGGGGTCGACCAGGACGCGCAGGCCGCAGAACTCGGCCCAGCCGAGCACGTGCTCCAGCGGGAGGCCCGCGACGCGGCGGTCGACCATCGCGGTGAGTTCGGCGTCGGACCCGGCGGCGTCGAGGAGGAGACGGGCCTCGTCCTCGGCGAACACGCACCCGGCGGCGCGCAGGCGGGCGATGACGGGGGGAAGGGCGGTGACCACGGGGAGAGGTGCCTTTCGGGAGTGCCGAGCGGGCGATCTCCCGCGATCAGCGACTCGCGCGGTGGGAGAGCACCCGACCTGGTCGAGCGGTCATGGGGTCCCACCTCCCTGGTCGTGCGGCGTGCGGCGCGAACGCTACCAGCGACCGCCGGTCAGACGACGATCGCGTGGACCGCCGCCGGAGCGGGGCCTTCCGCGCGCTGGTAGGCGTCCCACGCGAGGGCGAGACGACCCACGGCCTCGGTGAGCTCACCGGGAGTCGCGGTGAACGGGATCCGCAGCCGGTCCGCGCTGCCGCCCGCGGCGTCCAGCGCGCCACCGGGCAGCACGGCCACGCCGTGCCGCAGCGCCACCTGGGCGAACGCCGACGCGTCACCGGAGGGCAGCCGCACCCACAGGCACTGGCCGCCGTCGACGCGGCGGAAGTCCCACGACGGCAGGGACTCCGCGAGCGCGGCGCACAGGTGGTCGTGCCGCCGCCCGAGTTCCGCACCCCGGCTGCGGGTCACGTCGTCCAGCAGCGGCAGCAGTTCGACGGCCGCGAGCTGGTCGAACGCGGGGCTGCCCAGGTCCTGGACCGCCTTGATCCTGGCGAGCTGGGCGATCTCGCCCTCGGACGCCCGGATCCAGCCGGTGCGCAGACCGCCCCACACCGACTTGCTGAACGAGCCGACGGTGATCGCCGGTCCGAACGCCGCCAGCCCCGGCGGGCACGACCCGTCGAACGCCAGCCCGGCGAGGACCTCGTCGTCGATCAGCGGAACCCCGTGCGCCACCGCGACCTCCACCAGCCTGCGGCGGACCAGCGGCGACGTCGTGGAGCCGGTCGGGTTGTGGTTGGTCGGGTTCAGGTAGGCGAGCCGGGGCCGGGCGGCCAGCGCGGTCGTCCACGCCGCGACGTCGTCGCCGGGCAGGGGTTCGAGCACCGCCGCGGCGTCCCGGAACAGCTCCAGCGCGCCGGGGTAGGTCGGCCCCTGCACCAGCACGGTGTCGCCGGGGGCGACGAACAGCCGGGCGAGCAGCGAGAGCGCCTGCTGGCCGCCCGTGGTCACCAGGACCTGCTCGGGGGTGGTCGGGACACCGCGCGCGGTGCAGCGCTCGGCCAGCGCGGACCGCAGCGCGGGGAGCCCCAGCGGGTGGTAGCCGATGTCGCCGCTGTCCGGACCGGGCAATCGGGCGACCGCCCGCCCGTAGGCCGCGACCAGCTCCGCAGGCGGACCGTGAGGAGCGGTGCACGCCAGCGGGATCACGCCCTCGGCCGGTTCGAGGTAGTTGACGAACAGCGGGTTCGCCCGCGGCAGCGCACCGGGCCACGGACCGGCCGACACGGCGGGCGAGACCCACGTGCCCCGGCCCTGGTGCCGTTCCAGCTTGCGCTCCTGGCGCAGCCGGTCGTACGCGGCGACCACCGTCGTGCGGCCGACGGCGAGCCGGTCGGCGAGCACGCGGTCCGGCGGCAGCGCGGCCCGCGGCGGCAACTGGCCCGAGTCGATGAGCTGCCGCAGGCGTTCGGCGAGCAGCAGGTACAGCGGACCCCGGCTGACCGACCAGCGGCCGAGCTGGGCGACCAGGCGCTCGACCGGCCACGGTATTGGCTCCGTCACCAAACCAATTTAGCCGGAATTGGCGCTGTCCGGCCCTCAGTGGGCTGGCGAGACTGGGGATCATGCGCCCCGCCACCCGTGCCGTCCACGTGCCAGTCCCGCCGCTGCCGAACTCCCGCCCGGTCAGCGTCCCGATCTACCAGACGTCGAACTTCGCCTTCGACGACCCGGACGCGCTCGCGGAGGCCCTCGAATCGCCGGACAGCGGGTTCGTCTACACCCGCTACGCCAACCCGACGGTCCGGGCGCTGGAGGACCAGCTTGCCCGTCTGGAGGGCGGGGTGGCCGCGGTGTGCACCGCGTCCGGGATGGGGGCGATCAGCGCCGTCCTGCTGTCCACGCTGCGCTCCGGCGACCACGTGATCGCCCAGAGCTGCCTGTACGGCGGCACGTACGCGATGCTCAACGACCTCGCGGCCCGCTTCGGCGTCGACGTCACCTACATCGCGGGCGACGACCCGGCCGAGGTCGCCGCGGCGGTCCGCCCCACCAGCAGGGTCCTGTACCTGGAGACCATCGCGAACCCGGTCACCAAGGTCGTCGACCTGCCCGCGTTCCTCGCCGCCGGTCGCGCGGCGGGGCTGGTGGCGGTGGTGGACAACACCTTCGCGACGCCGCTGCTGTGCAGGCCGATCGAGCACGGCGCGGACGTCGTGGTGCACTCGGCCACGAAGTACCTCGGCGGGCACTCCGACGTGACGGGCGGCGCGCTGGTGTTCGCCGACGACCGGCGCTACCGCGAGGTGTGGCACCACGCGATGGAACTGGGCGCCGCCGCGGACCCGTTCGCCGCCTGGCTGACGATCCGGGGCATCCAGACGCTGCCGCTGCGGGTGCGGCAGCACTGCGCGAACGCGGCCGTGCTCGCCGAACGCCTGGCGGAGCACCCCGCGGTGGTGTCGGTGCGCTGGCCGGGGCACCCGGACCACCCCGACCACGAGGTCGCGCGCGGCCACCTGTCGGGGTTCGGGGGAACGCTGGTGTTCGACCTGGCGGGAGGCCGCGAGGCCGGGTACGCCTTCACGAAGGCCGTGCGGTTGGCGAGGCTCGCCGTGTCGCTCGGTGGCGTGGAGACCACGCTGGTGCACCCGGCGAGTTCGTCGCACCGGCAGCTCGACGCCGACGCCCTGCTCGCGGCGGGCATCGGCGAAGGAACCGTGCGGGTCTCGGTCGGCATCGAGGACGTCGAGGACCTGTGGGAGGACTTCGCCCAGGCCCTTCCGCTGTGAGGCCTAGCGGCCGATCCGGGCCAGCGCGTCCGCCAGGGACGCGCTGCGCGGGAGGTGGTCGTCCAGATCGGACAGGCTCAGCACCTTCGCCACGGCGGGTGACGGGACGAGGTGCGGTCTCTGACCCTGGCCCTGCGAGATGAGCAGGCACGCGAGCCCCGCCGACGCGAAGAACGTGACTCCGCTGAGGTCGATGACCAGTGGGTCCGCTCCGTCGGTCGCGCCGGCGATGCGGAATTCGAGTTCAGGTGCGGTGTCGAGGTCGACCTCGCCGACGACGGTCACCACCGTGGCTCCGGTGACCTGCCGCACTCGGACGGAAAAATCCCTCTCTGTAGCACTCTGCACTCGGCCCAGGGTAACCACCCCGACCGCCGGGCGCATGTTCCAGTGGGGCTGCGGGCCACCGCCCGTCAGGACCAGCCGGGATCTCTGACGTGCGAGGACCCGCCACCCGCGACGTTCTCGGAAAAGAACTCCACCGGTAGCGTTTCCCGCACGATGACGTCCCAAACCGACCAGTGGCTCGCCGTGCGGGCACACCTCGTCCGGCACCGCCACGCGCTCGCCGTGCGAGCCGCGGACGAGTACCCGGACACCCCCACCGTGGCGGGTACGCCGCTGCTCACCGACCCGCGGTGGATGCCGCCGGGCCCGGTGCCGCTCGACGGCGTCGTCCTGCGGCACCACCCGGACCACGTGTTCGGCGGCGTCGACGGCACGGAGCACGCGGTGCTGCCGCCGGGGTCGCCGACGTACTCGGCCGCCGTCGCCGCGCACGCGTCACCCTCCGTGTTCACCAACCGGTCCACCTACCGCCTGCTCGCGGCCGACCTGGCGGAGCCGTCGCTCGACTTCGGCACCGGCCGCTACTTCGACGGCGTCGACGTCGGCGAGGCGAGCGCGCACGAGTACGCGGCCCGCGACCTCGGCCTGCTCGACGCGCTGCCGCTGCGCGCCGCCGTCGGCGACCCGTGCGACCCGGCGCGTCGGCCGGTGAACGTCGCCATCAGCACGCTCACGCTGCGGCTGGACCGCGCGACCGGCGAGGCGGTGTTCCACCTGCACTGGCGCGACCCGGCGAAGGTCGGGCACGCGGGCGGGCTCTACCAGGTGCTGCCGGTCGGGGTGTTCCAGGCGGCGGGCGACGAGCCGTGGAACACCGCGAACGACTTCTCCCTGTGGCGCTGCCTGGTCCGCGAGTTCGCCGAGGAGCTGCTGGGCGCCTCGGAGGACCACGGCGCCCACCTGGGGCCGATCGACTACGCGGCCTGGCCGTTCGCGGCCCGCCTGACCGCGGAGCTGGGCGACCGGGTGAGGGTGTCGTACCTCGGCATGGGCGTGGACCCGCTCACCTTCGCCACCGACCTGCTCACCGTCGCGGTGATCGACGCGCCGCTGTTCGACGAGCTGTTCGGAGACCTGGTGGCGCACAACGACGAGGGACGCGTGCTGGAGGCGCTGCCCTTCACGGCGGCGACCGTGCACCGCTTCGTCCACGACGAACCCACCCAGGCCGCCGGGGCCGCCCTGCTCGCACTGGCCTGGCGGCACCGGGACGCGCTGTTCGCCTAACGTCACCGGGATGTCGGACTCCACGATGACCGCGTGGCGGCAGTGGCGCGAGAGCCCCTGGGGGCGCCTGCGCTACACGCTCGCCGAGACCAACCTCGCCCGCCACCTCGGCCCGGAACCGCTGCGGGTGCTGGACCTCGCGGGCGGTGACGGCGGCGACGCCGTCCCGCTCGCCCTCCGCGGCCACGCCGTGACGATCGTCGACCGGTCCGCGGACATGCTCGTCGCCGCGAAGGAGCACGCCGACGCGGCGGGCGTGGCGCTGGACCTCGTCGAGGCCGACGTCGCCGAGCACGGCCTGGACGGCTTCGACGTGGTGCTGTGCCACAACCTGGTCCAGCACGCGGACGACGCGACCGCGTGCCTGGCCCTGGCGCTGGCGCCGCTGCGGGTCGGCGGGCTGCTGTCGGTGATGGCCCTCAACCAGCGGTCGGCGCCGCTGCTGGCCGCGATCCGGGACACCGATCCGGTGGCCGCGCTCGCGGCGCTGGAGACGGACCAGTCCCGTTCGGTCACGCTCGACGCGTCGCAGACCCTGCACACCGCCGAGGACCTCGGCGACCGGCTGGCCGCGCTCGGCTGTCCCGTGACCGGTCACTACGGCATCCGCGCGTTCTGCGACTACATGGCCGACGACCAGTCGAAGGCCGATCCGGCCTTCTTCGCCGACCTGGAGCGGCTGGAGCTGGCGGTCACCGCCCGGCCCCCGTACCCGCACCTCGCCCGGCTGTTCCAGCTCACCGGGACGAAACTGGGCTGAGCGACTCCTCGTCCCGCTCGACCAGCTCCCGCAGGTCCTCGTCCGAGAAGGACAGTGACGTGACCCTGGCGGCAGGGTCGGGGCGACGGCGCGGCTCGGGCTGGTCGAACAGGCGCAGGAGCGCGTGGTGGCGCACGGCCCACGTCCCCACGAGCAGGGCTGTGACGATCAGGACGGGCACGACGGACGACGCGTGCGGTACGCCGGGCGGCCAATGCCAGTGCGGGTGTATCACGGGTCCTCCAGGCGGCGTGGTGTTGATCCATCCTGGCGTGCGGGAGCGCGCACGGGCAGGCTGGCCGCGGGCCGTCGGGGAGCCCCTTCCTTGCCGGTGCCCGGCAAGGAGGGCCATCCCGTCAGCTTCGCCCCCAGCACGGCCACCTGGAGCGCGAACGCCTGCTCGGGGTCGTCGACCGAGTACCCGGTGAGGGCTTTCACCCGGTGCAGCCGGTAGGTCACGGTGCGCACCCCGACGGTCAGCTCGCGGGCGGTGGCGGTCGCGACCCGCCCGCTGGCGAAGTACGCGGACAGGGTGTCCAGCAGCGGCCGGGCCCCGGACCGGGCGGTGCGCAGCGGGTCCAGCACCGCGGACACCAGTTCCGCCAGCGCCGCCGAGTCGCGCAGCAACACCTGGTACACCAGCAGGTCGACGGCCTTGTGCACCTGTCCCGGCAGACCGAGCAGGCCCGCCGTCTCCACCGCGTTCCTCGCCTGCTCGAACGACCGCACCGCGCCGCCGGGGCCCGACTGCGCCCGGCCGACGCCCGCGCGCCACCCGGTTCCGGGTGCCACGGCCACCCCGACCTGCCGGACGAACTCGTCGGCCGCCCCCGCCAGCGTCTCGGGCACGACGCACACGAGCAGGCTGTCCTTCGTCGTCACCAGCACGTCCCGCGACCCGAGCCGGTGGTGCAGCGCGGCCTCCACCTGCCGGGCGACGCCACCGCCGTCGATGAACGGCTCGGGTGAGGAGACCACCGCCACCACGTGGCTCGCGGCCAGCCGCAACCCGTACCGCTCCGCCCGTTCCGCCAGGTGCCCGAGGTTGCGGCCGTCCAGCAGGTCGTCGACGAACTCGCGCCGGAACGACTCCTCCTGCCGCACCGACCACCGCTGCGCCTGCTCGTAGCCCTCCGCCAGTTCCACGACGGTCGCGTCCGCGGCCCGGAACACCGCCTCCCCGACGGCCTTGAACCCCTCGGGCCCGGTCGCCTCGCCGACACCCGGCAACGACGGCCACGCGAGCCAGGTGGCCGTCAGGTACAGGTCGATCAGGTCCCGCAGCGCCACGCCCATCCCGGCCGCCCGGCCCCCGATGTCGTGCCGCAGCCGCTTCTGGTCCTCGCCGATCCGGTGCCCGGACACGCTGATCGCCGCCAGCACGTCGAGGTAGCCGTCGAGCAGTTCCGCCGGGGCTCCGCGCGCGTCCCTGCTCGCCCGCGCGGCGACCGCCGCCACGTCGAACGCCGACGTCCTCCGCCTCTTGACCGCCATGCGCCAGAGTCTCCCGGCCCGGTCCGCTCCGCACCGGCGTTTCGGGCTAGTCGTGATCGGGCGCTCCGGTGAGGTGGTGGTCGACCGCCTGGATCGCCTCGCCGAGCAGGTGGCGCACGTGGCCGCCCCTGGCCCGGTAGACGGCGCGGCGGCCGTCGCGGCGGGTGGACACGAGACCTGCCAGGCGCAGCTTGGCGAGGTGCTGCGAGACGGCGGGACGGGCGGTGCCGACCTCGGCCGCCAGCGTCGTGACGTCGTACTCGGCGCCGCACAGCAGCCACAGCACGCGCAGGCGGGTGCCGTCGGCGAGCATCCGGAACACGTCCACGGCGGTGTCCACGTGGTCGTCCGCCGGGAGTTGCCGCCAGTCGGTGGTTGTTGCAACGTCGTCGCGTGCGTACATGAGCACGTATGGTGCCACCTCTGGACGCGTGAGGAGGCACTGCGGATGTTCGCGGCGTTGCGGAACCGGACCTACCGGAGGCTGTTCGCGGCCCAGGTGGTCGCGCTGACCGGCACGGGGTTGGCCACGGTCGCGCTCGGCCTGCTGGCCTACCGGCTGGCGGGGCCGGACGCGGGGATCGTGCTCGGCGCAGCGCTGGCGGTGAAGATGATCGCCTACGTGGTCGTCGCCCCGCTGGCGGGCGTGCTCGCGGACCTGCTGCCGCGCAAGGCCTTCCTGGTCTGCCTCGACCTGGTGCGGGCGGGCGTGGCGCTCGTCCTGCCGTGGGTGGGGGAGGTCTGGCAGGTGCACCTGCTGATCTTCGTGCTCCAGGCCGCGTCCGCCGCGTTCACGCCGACGTTCCAGGCCACCGTCCCGGACGTGCTGCCCGACGAGCGCGACTACACCTCGGCGCTGACGCTGAGCAGGCTCGCCTACGACCTGGAGAGCCTGCTGAGCCCGCTGCTGGCCGCCGCGGTGCTGCTCGTCGTCGGCTTCGAGCGGCTGTTCCTGGGCACCGCGCTCGGGTTCGCCGCGTCCGCGCTGCTGGTGGTGGCCGCGCTGCTGCCGTCCGAGCCGCCCGCGCGCCGCCGCGTCCGCAGGCCCGTCACCAGGGGCGTCCGCATCTACCTCGCCACACCGCGGCTGCGCGGTCTGCTGGCGGTGCACCTCGCCGCGGCCGCCGCCGGGTCGATCGTGCTCGTCGGGACGGTGGGCCACGTCCGCGACGTGCTCGGTCGAGGGGCGGTCGACGTCGCGGTCGCGCTGGGGTCCGGTGGGTGCGGCTCGCTGCTCGCCGCGCTGGCCCTGCCCGCTCTGCTCGACCGGTACGGCGACCGGCTGGTCGTGGTGCGGGCCGCGCAACTGCTGTCGGTGACGCTGCTCGTCGCGGTGCCCGCGCTCTCGTGGGGCTGGCCCGTGCTGCTGGGGCTGTGGGCCGCGATCGGCGCCGGGGGAGCGCTGGTGCTCACCCCCGGCGCGCGGCTGCTGCGCCGGTCAGCGGACTCCCCGGACCGTCCGGCCCTCTTCGCCGCGGACTTCGCGCTCTCGCACGCCTGCTGGCTGCTCTGCTACCCGTTGACGGGTGTGGTGTCCACGGTCGCGGGTCTGCCCGCCGCGCTGCTCGTGCTCGGCGCGATCACGGCCTGCTCGACCGCGGCCGCGGTGAGGCTCTGGCCGCGCCACGACCCCGAGGTCGTCGAGCACGAGCACGACGGACTCGCGCCGGACCACGAGCACCTGTGCGACGCGGCACGGGTCGGTGGCCGGTGGCGGCACGCGCACCCGTACCGGATCGACGAGTTCCACGACCGCTGGCCTACCGCGTCGGGGCGCTGAGCTGGAGCAGCAGCGACCCGGTCGGCTGCGCGACGAGGTCGCGCAGCGCCACCGCGTCCAGTTCCGCGAGGAAAGCCTGGTGCGCCCGCCGCAGCGCGCCCCGCAGCCTGCACGCGCCCCTCAGCGGGCACTGCTGGGCCTCGCAGTCGATGACCTCGTCGTCGCCCTCGAAGTCGCGCACGAGCTGACCGACCGACCAGCCGAGGGCCTCCGGGGCGATCCGCAGCCCGCCTGACCGGCCGCGGACGGTGAGCAGCAATCCGCTGTGCGCCAACCGCTGCACGACCTTCGCCACGTGGTTGCGGGGCACGTCCAGCGCGGTGGCCAGCTCGTCGACCGTGGTCTGCCCGTCCTGCACGGCCGTGAGCATGAGCACGCGCAGGGCGATGTCCGTTCCCCGTGTGAGCCGCATGGCCGGCAGCGTAGCAAACCAGTATCGCGTTAGTGGCTTTTCCTGCCAAGAGGCCGTGATCACGTTGGTAGGGGCCGGCTTTAAAGAGGTACCGCTGATACGTTTTTTCTAGTCGATCTCCGGAGGTTCCCCCATGCTCTCGCCCGAGTCCGTGCTCGTCGTCCGCGCCACCGCCGACACCGTCGTGCGTCACGGGGCGCAGATCACCGGTCTGTTCTACGACCGGATGTTCGAGGCGCACCCGGAACTGCTCGACCTGTTCAACCGCGGCAACCAGGCCAACGGCGAGCAGCGGCAGGCGCTCGCGATGTCCGTCGCGGCGGTCGCCGCCCACTTCGCCGGGACGGCGCCGGTGCCGCTGAACGCCATCATCGGCCGGATCGCCCACAAGCACGCCTCGCTCGGCGTCCAGCCCGGCCAGTACGTCCTGGTGGGCCGCTACCTGATGGCCGCCATCGGCGAGGTGCTCGGCTCCGCCGCCACCCCGGACGTGATCGCCGCGTGGGACGAGGTCTTCTGGCTGTTCGCCTGCCTGCTCGTCGCCGAGGAGTCCCGCCAGTACGAGCGCGCGGGCACCGACTCGGCCCGGTCGCTGGCCCCGCACACCGTCACCGGGGTCCACCGGGACACCGAGGACGTCACCTCGTTCCTGCTGGAACCCGCCGGTCCAGTCCACCCGCACCGGCCGGGGCAGTACGTCAGCGTCGCGGTCGACCTGCCCGGCGCCGGGCGGCAGATCCGCCAGTACACGATCAGCTCCGCCCCCGGCGAGCCCGCGCTGCGGATCACGGTCAAGCGCCACCGCGCCGCCGACGGCCGTCCGGGGGGCGTGGTCTCGAACCACCTGCACGACACCGTCCGCGTGGGAGACCGGCTGGAGGTCAGCCCGGCGTTCGGCGACCTGGCCCTGCCCGCGGGCGACGGTCCGCTGCTGCTCGCGAGCGCGGGCGTCGGCACCACGCCGATCGTCTCCGCGCTCCGCCACCTCGCCGAGGGGGCGGCCGACCGCCCGATCACCGTCGTGCACGCCGACCGCGCCCCCGACACCCACCCGCTGCGCGCGGACATGCTCGACGCCGTCGGCGGGCTCCCCGGCGCGTCGCTCTCCCTCTGGTACGAGCGGAACTCCGTGCCCGAGACGGGCGCGCACGTCCGCTCCGGCTTCGTCGACCCCGACCTGATCCCCGTCGACCCGGCCGCCCACGCCCTGCTGTGCGGCCCGCTGCCGTTCATGCGCACGGTCCGCCGCTCCCTGCTGGACCGCGGTCTGCCCGCGGAGCGCATCCACTACGAGGTCTTCGGGCCCGACGCCTGGCTCGCCTCCGAGGCGCTCGGCACCCCGTGACGGATGCCCGTCCCGGCACGGGGCGGGTCGTGCGGTCACCTGCTCCGCCGGGGACGTCGGCCCGCGGGCCCCGTGCATGACGCCGGCGGTTGCGCCGCGGGGGAGACGGTGGTCCACGACCGCCGGATCGACGCGGGCGTCAACGTAGACGCGGCGACTTCGTCGACGCGCACCCGCCCGGCGCGGCCGTTCCCCGGCGGTGCGCGCGTCCGGTTCGTCTGGTCCACTGTGGATGGTCGTTGGTCCGAACGGCCCATTCTCAGCGGTGGTGGGAAAATCGTGGTTGACCAGGGCCTCCGCGGGGTACCAGGTGATCGAGCACGGTGATCCCCTGGAGGCCCCGATGACCCGGCGCACCGCCGCGGCGTTGACCGCTCTGGCGTTCCTGTTGGCGGGCTGCGACCCGACGGCCGTCGGAACCGGCCCGGTGGGGGGCTCCGGTGCGGCCGTCACGGTCGACCGCGTGCCGGACGGGACACCGGACGCCGCCACCGCCAAGGCGCAGCTGGCCCAGCTGCCCGAGGGCGGCCTCGGCAGGATGGACGGCTACGAGCGCGACTGCGACGACGGCGCCGCGTGCGTCTTCGGCAGGCCGTGGCTCGACGTGGACGGCGACGGCTGCGACCAGCGCAGCCAGGTCCTCGCCCGCGACATGACCGACGTCGTCCGCAAGGAGGGCCGCTGCGCCGTCACCGGCGGCACCCTGCTCGACCCCTACACCGGTGACACGCTGACCAGCACGTCGAAGATCCAGATCGACCACGTCGTCCCGCTCGCCGAGATGTGGCGCAGCGGCGCCGCCGCGTGGACCCCCGAACGCCGCGCGGCGGCCGCCAACGACCTCAACAACCTGATCGCCGTGACGGGCAAGGTCAACCAGTCCAAGAGCGACAAGACGCCGGACGAGTGGATGCCCCCGAACCCCGCGTACGCGTGCTCGTACGCCAGGGTCTACGTCGGGGTGAAGGCGGAGTACGGGCTGAGTGTGCGGGCGGAGGAGCGGGCGGCGCTGGACAGGTCGTTGGCCACCTGCGGCTGAGGATTCCACGCCCACCGGCCCGTGCATCGCGTTGATGCACGGGCTGAATGGACTTCGAGCACCGGCGGTTCCACGATCGTCGTACCCCTCTGCTCGCCGCGGCAGGCAGGCGAAGCCGTGGGGCCTCGGGAGGTCGCTGTGCTCAGGGGTTTCGTCGGGTGGTTGGAGGACCACGTCCTGGCGGTCGGACGGCGTGGTCATGTCCCCGCGGTTCGCGGAGGGCGACGAGAAGCACCGGCGTGACCTGGCGTGATCAGCACCGTCGATAGTTGCGTTCTCGCTCAAACGCTCGAACGAACATCGGGGCCACGACATGCGAGAACCGAGCGACGTGCGGCGTCAGCGGATCCTGGGGGTCGTCGGGTCGCGGGGCACCGTGCGGGTCGGTGAGCTCGCCGCCGAACTGGAGGTCTCGGTCGTCACGGTGCGGCGGGACGTCGAGGAACTGGCTCAGGCCGGGCTGGTGCGGCGCGGGCACGGGGTGGTGCGGTCGGTGGTGGCCGTGGGCGAGCCGGTGGTCGGTGGGGCGGTGGCGGTGGTCGTGCCGGAGCGGCACACGTACCTCGCCGAGGTCGTGCACGGGGCGCGGGCGGTGGTGGAGGCCGCTGGCCTGCGGGTGGCCCTGCACATCGCGCCGCAGGTCACGGGAGCTGAGCGGCCGATCGTGGAGCGGGCGCTGGCGGACGGTGCTCGGGGGCTGCTGATCGCGCCGCGCTGGCGGTCGGCCGCCGCGGAGGAGGCCGACCACGGCTGGCTGGCCGGGGCCGGTGTGCCGACGGTGCTGGTGGAACGGCGGCCACCGCGCGGCAGCGCGCTGCACGCGGTGGACTCGGTGTGCTCTGACCACTGGTTCGGCGTGCACCTGGCGGTGGAGCACCTGGTGTCGCTGGGGCACCGGCGGATCCTGCTCGCCGCGCGCGACGACAGCCCGACGGCACGGGCCCTTCGGGCGGCGTTCGAGGAGGTCGTGGCGGCACGGCCGGAGGTCGACGACTGGGCCGCGGTGCTCAGCGCGCCCGACGCCGGACCCGGTCCCGGCGCCGAGCCGGTCGCGGACTTCGCGGACCAGGTGCGCGAGCGCGGGATCACCGGCGTCGTGCTGCACGGCGACGTGGAGGCGCTGATGCTCGTGCAGCACCTCGTGGAACACGGTGTGCGGGTGCCGGCGGACTGCTCGGTGGTCGCCTACGACGACGTGGTGGCCGGACTGGGCGGCACGCCGCTGACCGCGGTGGCACCCCCGAAGGCCGAGGTGGGCCGGGTGGCCGCCGACCTGCTGCTGCGCAAGCTAGCGGGCGGGACCGGCACCCGGCGGGTCGAACTGCTGCCGGAACTCAAGGTCCGCGGGTCAACAGCGATCGTTTGACCGTTGTGGCTTCTTTTGAGCCACTATTGACCGTCTGGCGGTCAACTGATCAGGAATCCTTCAGGAAACCTGAGCCAGGAGGCCACCCGATGCCCGCGCGGCCCTCGCCGTGTGGACGGACTCCGCTCACCGTCGCGGGTTCCCGGACTCGGTCGGCCGGGGCGACGCGGAGACGGCCCGAGCCGGGACGCGGGCGCTGGAACTGCTGGAGACCTGGTACCGGGGCGAGGGCTGGTACACCGACGGCGACGACCGCGCGTTCGACCACTGCAACGGCTGGGCGCTGCACCTGCACCCGGTGCTGGACAACCACCTGGCGGGCACCCGGCACGACGACCGGCTGCGCGCACACCTGGCGGGCTTCTCCCCCTGCTCGACGGTGACGGCTCACCGGTCCACTTCGGCCGGTCGCCCACCCCGACCACCGCGCGGCCCGCCGCCCGCGCGAACAGGACGAGCGTCGAGGTCGACTGGGCCGTCGGCTCCCAGCCGGTCGTCCGCTGGTTCGGCGACGAGAGCGGCATCGGACCTGCGCCACCTGGTGTTCCAGCAGAAGGCGCACCCGAGGGGGTACCGCATGTGGCGGTTCGCCGTCAGCACGCTCGGAATGCCCGGTCTACCGCTCAAGGAGGCCGCCGCGTACGGCTGCGGCGGCCTGGAGGTCGGGGCGCACCCCGACGAGCAGGTCCACATCGGACTCCCGTCCCGCGAGGTGGGGCGGGCCCGCGCACGGGCTCGTCGTGGCGTGCCTCGCGGGGTGCGCGAAGTTCCGCGCGCCCGGACCGGACGGCCCCGTGCTCGACGACCTGCGGTCGTCCGGGGTGCGGCTGCCGGTGGAGACGCACGACTCCCACCCCCGCGGGCGAGGCCGCCGCGGCGCTCGTGCGGCCGTTCGGCGCACCGGAGCTGGTCGCCGTGCTGTGGGACGCGCCGCACCCGTGGCGGCGCGGCGAGCCGCCCGCGCGGACGCGGGAGGTGCTGGGGGAGCACCTGGGCCACTCCCGGGTGAAGGACGCGGACCTCGCACCGGGGGAGGGGCTGGTCCCGCCGGCGCGCTGCTGTCCGGGCGGTCGGGCCGGGTCTCGCCGGAGTGGGAGAGGGTCTGGCCCCAGGGGATCGCCGAGGTGGACGAGCCGCTGCGGCCGGCGGCCGGGTGGTTCGCGCGGTACTCCTCCCGCTAGTGGGACGACTGTTGTACGGTAACTTGGAAAGCGCTTTCCACGGGAGGTCGAATGTCCACGCGGACCCTGGGCGTCGTGATGAACGGCGTGACCGGACGGATGGGATACCGGCAGCACCTCGTGCGCTCGGTGCTCGCGATCAGGGAGCAGGGGGGTGTCGAGCTGTCCGACGGCTCACGGGTCCAGCTGGAACCGGTCCTGGTCGGCCGCTCCGCCGCCAAGCTCGCCGAGATGGCGCGGCGGCACGGCCTGACCCGCTGGACGACCGACCTCGACGTGGCGCTGGGCGACGACACCTGCCCGCTGTACTTCGACGCGCAGCTCACGGCCGTGCGCGAGAAGTCGATCCTGCGGGCCATCGACGCCGGGAGGCACGTCTACACCGAGAAGCCGGTCGCCGAGTCCGTCGAGGGCGCGCTGACGCTGGCCCGCCGCGCCGCCGAGGCCGGCGTGAAGAACGGCGTCGTGCACGACAAGCTGTACCTGCCCGGCCTGCTCAAGCTCAAGCGGCTGGTGGACAGCGGGTTCTTCGGCCGGGTGCTCAGCGTGCGCGGCGAGTTCGGCTACTGGGTGTTCGAGGGCGACTGGCAGCCCGCGCAGCGGCCGAGCTGGAACTACCGCGCCGAGGACGGCGGCGGCATCACCGTGGACATGTTCTGCCACTGGAACTACGTGCTGGAGAACCTGTTCGGCCCCGTGGCCTCGGTGATCGCCAAGACCGCCACCCACATCCCCACCAGGGTCGACGAGGCCGGACAGCCCTACGAGGCCACGGCCGACGACGCCGCGTACGCCATCTTCGAACTGGAGGGCGGCGTGGTCGCCCAGCTCAACTCGTCGTGGTGCGTCCGCGTCCACCGCGACGAGCTGGTCGAGTTCCAGGTCGACGGCACGCGCGGCAGCGCCGTGGCGGGCCTGCGCAGGTGCGTCGTGCAGCCCCGCGAGGCCACCCCGCGCCCGGTGTGGAACCCGGACCTGGAGGAGACCCGCTCCTACCGGGCCCAGTGGCAGGAGGTCCCGGACAACGCGGACTTCGACAACGGTTTCAAGGCGCAGTGGGAGCAGTACGTCCGGCACGTCGTCGAGGACGCCCCGCACCCGTACGACTTCCTGGCCGGGGTCCGCGGGATCCGCCTCGCCAGGGCGGGCCTGGAGTCGTCGCGCACGAACCGCAGGGTCGAGCTGTGATCACCCTCCCCACCCTCGACGGCGGCCTGCGCGAGTACGCGCCGCGCGAGCCCGTGCCGTGGCCGAAGCCCGCCGCGCCGCCGGTGTCCCGGATCGCGTTCGCCGCCGCGCACGTCGTCGCGGACCCGTTGGGGGACAACGGCCCCGGCGCGCCCGCGGTGATCGACTGGGAGCACACCCTCGGGTTCCGCAGGCACCTGTGGTCCTACGGCCTCGGGGTCGCCGAGGCGATGGACACCGCGCAGCGCGGCATGGGCCTGGACTGGGCGGCCACCCGTGAGCTGATCCGCCGCAGCTCGGCCGAGGCGAAGGCCGTCGGTGGCCGCATCGCCGCGGGCGCGGGCACCGACCACGCCGACGCGACGACGCTGGACGAGGTCGTGCGCGCGTACGCGGAGCAGTTCGACGTGGTCCAGGACGCGGGTGCGCAGGTCGTCGTCATGGCCAGCAGGCACCTCGCCCGCCTCGCCACCGGCCCCGCCGACTACCGGCACGTCTACGACCGGCTGCTGCCGAACGCCCACGCGCCGGTGGTCCTGCACTGGCTCGGACCGGTGTTCGACCGGGCGCTGGAGGGCTACTGGGGTTCGGCCGACGTCGGCGAGGCCACCGCCGCGCTCCTCGACCTGGTGCACGCGCACGCCGCCCACGTCGACGGCGTGAAGGTCTCCCTGCTCGACGCCGAGCACGAGAGGTCGCTGCGGGCCGCGCTCCCCGCGGGCGTCCGCCTCTACACCGGCGACGACTTCCACTACCCCGAGCTGATCAAGGGTGACGGCACGGCCGCGAGCGACGCCCTGCTCGGCATCTTCGCCGCCATCGCCCCGGCCGCCTCCGCGGCGCTGCGAGCGCTGGACGACGGCGACCCCGCGGCCTACGACGCGGCGTTCGCCCCGACGCTCCCGCTGGCCCGCCACGTCTTCGGCGCCCCCACGCACTACTACAAGACCGGGATCGCGTTCCTGGCGTGGCTCTCGGGCCTCCAGCCGGGGTTCACCATGGTCGGCGGTCTCCAGAGCGCCCGGAGCCTGCCCCACCTGGCCGAGACCTACGTCCTGGCCGACCAGGCCGGGCTCATCCCCGATCCCGAGCTGGCCCTGCACCGCCTGTCGTCCCTGCTCGACGTCCACGGAGTCGTCCGGTGAACCGCCTGTCGCTCAACCAGAAGACCGTCAACTCCTGCTCGCTGCCCGAGGCCGTCGCCGCGTGCGTCCGCGCGGGCATCACGTCGATCGGCGTCTGGCGGGAGCCGCTGCACGAGTTCGGCGTCCAGGCGGGGGCCGCCCTGCTCGCCGACGCGGGGCTGCGCGTCTCGTCGCTGTGCCGCGGCGGGTTCTTCACCGCGCCCGACCGCGACGAGGTGCTGGCCGACAACCGGCGCGCGATCGACGAGACGGCGGCGCTGGACGCCGACTGCCTGGTCCTGGTCGTCGGCGGTCTGCCACCCGGCAGCCGCGACCTCGCCGCCGCCAGGGCCGGGGTCGCCGACGTCCTGGCGCGACTCGTGCCCTACGCCGCCGACCGGGGCGTCCGCCTGGCCCTCGAACCGATGCACCCGATCTACGCGGCGGACCGCGGTGTCCTGTCCACCCTCGGCCAGGCGCTCGACCTGGCCGAGCGGCACGACCCCGCCGTCGTCGGCGTGGTCGTGGACACCTTCCACGTCTGGTGGGACCCCGACCTGGAGCGCCAGGTCGCCAGGGCGGCCGACCGCATCGCGTCGTTCCAGGTGTGCGACTGGATCACCCCGCTGCCCGCCGACGCGCTGCTGGCCCGCGGGATGATGGGCGACGGCCACATCGACTTCCGCCACATCGCGGGCCTCGTCGCCGCCGCGGGCTACACCGGGGACGTCGAGGTCGAGATCTTCAACGCCGACGTGTGGCGCGAAGACCCGGACACCGTGGTGGCCACGGTCGTGCGGGCCTTCGCCGAGCACGTCAGCGCTGCTGCCACATCGAGTAGATGAGGTTGTCGCCGTCCGAGCACACCACCTGGGGCATCGAGCCCTCGGGCACCTGGTTGCACGACATCGGCCCGATCGCGACGGGTGGCAGGCCCACCTGCGGCTCGGAGCGCTGGGCGTAGTAGTCGACCAGGACCGCTTCGGCCTGGTCGCAGTTGAGCCTGCCCGCCGGGGTCTCGACGACGACCGCGAGCATCTCCTGTCCCAGCGCACCGGTGAACGGCCGGTCGCAGTACCGCGCCGGGGCGCTCTCGTCCACGGTGGCGGGCGGCGGGGTCGGCTCGGCCGCGGTCGTGGTCGTCCCCCGCTCGGTGGTCGTCACCGGGCGAGCGGGGGACGACGTGCTCGTACCCGAGCCGGATCCGGTGACGACGCTGGAACAGCCCGTGGCCAGCACGGCGAGCAGCAGTGGCGCGATGGCGAACCTCATGACACCAGGTTCGACCGTCCGGCCCCGACCGTTACGCCGCGGAGGGCACACTGGTGGCGCGGCGGACCAGTGAGGGGAGCACCCGTGACGCGGTGGCGGGAAGGCGTCGTCCAGATCGTCGAGCCCGACGGGGTGGTGGACCTCGGTCCGGGCCACCTCGATCCGGCGCTGCTGCCGACGGACCTGCTGCGGACCGCGTACGCCGACGCGTTCGACGACTACGGGCCCGCGGGCCTGACCTACGGCGAGAACCAGGGGCCGCTGCCGCTGCGGGAGGCGCTGGCCCGGCGCGTCTCCTCGGCCGACGGCGTCCCGTGCCGCGCCGACCAGGTCGTCATCACGGCGGGCACCTCCACCACGCTCGACCTGCTGGCCCGCTGGGCCGTCCCCGACGCGGACACCGTCGTGGCGGACGCGTTCGCCTACGACCACGGGATGCGCGTCTTCACCGACCGCGGCCTCGACGCCGTCCGGGTGCCCATGGACACCCACGGGATGGTGCCGTCGGCGCTCGACGAGGCCCTCGACGCCGCGGGCTCCGGGGTCGCGCTGGTGTACCTGCTGCCGACGTTCCACAACCCGACCGGCCTGGTGGTGCCCGTCGAGCGCCGCCGGGAGCTGATCGCCGTGGCGCGGCGGCACGGCGTGCGGATCGTCGAGGACGACGCCTACGCCGACGTCGTCCTCGGCCCGCCGCCGCCCACGTCCGTCGCGGGCCTGGCCGGGTACCGCGACGTCGTCCGCCTCGGCACGTTCTCCAAGTCGCTGGCGCCCGGCCTGCGCCTCGGCTGGCTGGTCACCGACGCCGCCACCGCGAAGGGCTTCGCGGAGAGCGCCGCGTTCAGCAGCGGGGGAGGCCTCAACCACCTCGCGGCCGTCGCCGTGGCGGGCCTGCTGGAGAGCGGGGCCTACGACCGGCACGTGGTGTGGCTGCGGGAGCAGTTCCGCCTGCGCCGGGACGCGCTGGTCTCGACCCTGCGCGCGCACCTGCCGCCCGAGTTCCGCTTCACCACCCCGGGGGGCGGGTTCTTCCTCTGGGTCACGCTGCCCGACGGTGTCACCGAGGAGGCCGCGGTCGCCGCCGCCGCGCGGGCCGGGGCGCCGGTCCTGCCCGGCTCCCGCTTCGGTCGCGGCGCGAACGCCGCCATCCGGCTCTCGTGGAGCTTCCACGGGCCGGACCGGCTCACCGAGGGCGCTCGGCGCCTGGCCGGGGCGCTGGCGGGTCCAGGGCCGAGGTGAGGCGCGCGAGCAGCGTCGCGACCGCGGCGCGGAGTTCCGGCCCGCCCTCGACGCGGAACGCCAGCGGCACGGTCGCCAGCCACTCCTGCGCGTACATCGCCGGGTTGCTGGTGCTGCCGACGAGCACGCAGCCGTCCCCCAGCGGTTCCAGCCCGCCCATCGGCGGCCGGATCCACGGCCGGACCTCCGCGAGCGGCGCGTCGAACACCACGCGGGTGGCGAACTTCCAGCCCGTGCCCAGGTTCTCCTCGACGGCCGCGGCCGGGTCCAGCCCGTCGGGCGGGGTGAACCCGTGCGCGGTGCGCTCGACGGCGCGGACCCGGTCGACCCGGTAGGTGCGGACCGCGTCCGCGCGGTGCGAGTGGCACAGCAGGTACCAGCGCCCGTGCCGGACGACCACCGCCCACGGGTCCACCTCGGCCTCCCACTCGTCGCCGGACTCGCCGCGGTAGGCGACCACCACGCGGCACCGGGCGGCGATGGCGGCGACCAGCGCGCTGACCGTGGCCGGGTCGGGGTGGGCCGCCTGCCGGTCGGGCACCGCCGACGCGTGCTCCCGCAGCGCCGCCGCCCGCCTGCCGACGTCCTCGGGCAGCGCCCTGACCACCTTGCCCAGCGCCGAACGGACGAGGTCGTCCGCCGCCGGACCGCTGTCGAGCACCGCCATGACCAGCCCGAGCGCCTCGGGCTCGGTGAACACCACCGGCGGCAGCCGCGTCCCGCGCCCGAGCCGGTACCCGCCGTGCGGGCCCCTGGTCGACTCGACCGGGATGCCCGCCTCGCGGAGGATCCCGACGTACCGGCGCGCGGCGCGTTCCGTGACGCCCAGGCACGCGGCGAGGTCCTCGGCCGTGGCACCGGGGCGGTTCCGGAGCACCTCCAGGGCGCGCAGGGCCCGCGCCGTGGGGCTGATGTCGCTCGACACGGGAGGAGCGTAGGTGAACCGGAAGCAGAACGTCCGGAATACGTCCTACGGTGGCGCACCATGACCGAGTTCCACGACCAAGACCTCACCGGGGCGCACTTCGAGAACGTGAGCCTGCGGGACTCCACGTTCAGGAGGGTGCGCTTCACCGACTCCTCCCTGCACGCGGTCGACTTCAGCGGCGCGCTGATCCACGGCGCGGTGGTCCGCGGCACCCACCTGCGCGGCGTCGAGCTGGTCGACGTGCGGATCAGCGGCGAGCTGCGCGGCGTCGTCGTGAACGGCGTCGACATCGCCCCGCTCGTCGAGGCCGAGCTGGACCGCCGGACACCCGAACGGGCGAAGATGCGCCCCGAGGACCCGGACGGCTTCCGCGAGGCGTGGGACGTCCTGGAACGCCGCTGGGAGGAGACCGTCGCGCGGGCGCGGACGTTCCCCGAGGAGGCGCTGCACACCAGCGTGGACGGCGAGTGGTCGTTCATCCAGACCCTGCGGCACCTCAACTTCGCCAGTGCCGCGTGGGTGGGGCGGATGGTCCTCGGCGTCGTCTCGCCGTGGCACCCGCTCGACCTGCCGTGGGACGAGGCGCCGGGCTGGGACGACATCCCGTGGGACCGCGAGGCCCGTCCTTCGCTGGACGAGGTGCTGGCGGTCCGGCGTGACCGGGGGACGATGGTCCGCGACGTCATCGCGTCCCTGACCGACGATCGGCTGGCCTCGGAGGTGACCCGCACCGAACCCGGCTGGCCGAGGGAGGAGGCCTTCCCCCTCAAGACGTGCCTGCGCATCGTCCTCAACGAGGAGTGGGAGCACCGGCTGTACGCCGAACGAGACCTGACCGCACTGGCGAAGGAGAACTGACCGTGGACGTCCTGCTCATCGGTGGCCTCTGGCTCGACGGATCGGCCTGGGACGAGGTCGTGCCCGCCCTGGAGGCGCTGGGCCACCGCCCCGTACCCCTGACCCTGCCCGGCCAGGGTGACGGCGCCGCGTCCGCCACGCTCGACGACCAGGTCGCCGCCGTGCTCGCCGCCGTGGACGCGGCGGAGGGAAAACCGGTGGTGGTCGGGCACTCCGCCGCCTCCACGCTGGCGTGGCTGGCCGCCGACGCGCGACCGGACGGGGTCGCGAAGGTCGTCATGATCGGCGGTTTCCCGACGTCGGACGGCAAGCCCTACGCCGACTTCTTCGACCTGGTCGACGGCGCCATGCCCTTCCCCGGCTGGGACCCGTTCGAGGGCCCGGACGCCGCGGACCTGGACGAGCGGGCGCGGCACGCCCTCGCCTCCGCCGCGATCCCCGTGCCCGCCGGTGTCGCCAAGGGCCTGGTGCGCCTGACCGACGAACGCCGCTTCGACGTGCCGGTCGTCCTGGTCTGCCCCGAGTTCGGCCCGGACCAGGCGCGCGGGTGGATCGCCTCGGGCGACGTGCCGGAACTGGCCGCGGCCAAGCACGTCGAGCTCGTGGACATCGACTCGGGCCACTGGCCGATGATCACCAAACCGGTCGAACTTGCCCGGATCCTGGCCGAGGTCTGATGCGCGGAAGCGTTCGCGCATAGGCTGGACAGCGGTTTCCACTGGGCTGTTCGGTCTAGTGTGGAGGGTGCGTGCCGGTGGTCTACGCTCGCCCGCGCCCCGCGCCGCGGGGTGTCGCGCACGCGGCACGGCCGACCGGAAGACCTCCATGCGCATCCTCGTCCTGCACCGCATCCCGGACAGCGTGATCCGGTACGCGGAGGGCCTCGACCACGACGTCCACGACGTCACCTACCTCGGCGCCCCGGACCGGGTGGACACCATGCCCGCCGGTGTGCGCGCCCGTCGTCTCAGCCGTCCGGGGACCGGGCCGGAGGACGGGGAGGTCCTCGCGGCGCTCGCGGGAGAACCCGCTCCGGACGTGGTGGTCGCGCTGTCGGAGTACGACCTGCTGACCGCCGCCCGCGTGCGGGAGGCGCTCGGCGTCGCGGGCCCCACCGTGGACGACGTGCTGCCCTACCGCGACAAGGTGGCGATGAAGGCCGCCGTCGCCGCGCACGGGCTGCGCACGCCCCGCTTCCTGGGCGTGTCGTCCGCACTGGCGGCTCCGGGCGACGTGCCGTGGTCCGGGCCGACGGTCCTCAAGCCGCTGTCCGGCGTGTCCAGCGAGGGGGTGAGCAGCCACCGGACCGCGGCCGCCGCGCTGGAGGCGGTGCGGAGCGCCGGCCTGGCCCCGGACGCCTACGAGGTCGAGGAGTTCGTCGAGGGGCCGATCATCCACGTCGACGGCGTCGTGGCCGACGGTGCCGCGGTCGCCGTCGTGGTGAGCCGGTACGTGGGCACCTGCCTGGACTTCGCCAAGGGGGAACCGCTCGGATCGGTGCAGGTCGACGCCGACCCCGCCGTGGTCGACTGGGTGCTGCGCTGCCTGGCCGCGGTGGACATCAGGACCGGCCCGTTCCACCTGGAGGCCATCGAGTCCGCGCGGGGGCTCGTGTTCCTGGAGGTCGGTGCCAGGTTCGGCGGCGCGGGCGTGGTGGACACGTTCGAGCTGGCGACGGGCGTGCGGATGCCCACGGCCCAGCTCCGCCTCCTCGTGGACGGCCCGACCACCCCCATCCCGACCCGCGAACCGCGGCCGGACGGGAGGTTCGGCTGGTTCGTCTGGCCGGGCCACACCCTCGGCACGAGCCGCTGCCTGGTCGAGGGCACCGAGGAGTACGCCGACCACCCGCTGGTGCGGAGCCTGGTGCGGCGGACCGCCGACGAGCCCGTGCTCCAGACCATCAGCTACGCCGCCGCCCACGTCCCCGCGGCGGGCGTGACGGGTCCGGGGGGCAGCGACGACATGGCCGCGCTCATGGCGGACATGTTCGCGTCGGTCAAGGTCGTGCCCGCGTCGTAGGTGGGGAACCGTCGGTGCCGTCCGGCGCGCTGGGCCGCACGACCAGCGATGTGCGGCGCTTCTGGGACGACAGGGCCCTCCGACGAGCGGTACCCGCTCACCAGCCCGCGCCGACCCGGAGGAGCCGTGCTCCCGGGCCGTGCTCGTGACGCCGAGGGCGTGCGCCCGCGTCACGAGCACGGCGTGCGGTTCAGGTCCGGCACGGGTTGCCGGAGACGCTGACCCTCGCCTCGGCGAGGATGACGTCGAAGAGCGGGGTGTCCCACACCGCACCCCTGCGCACGAGACCGGTCGACGTGGTCTCGGTCTGGTTCAGCCGCAGGGTGCCGAAGGACAGCGGGACGTTCACCGGGCCGGTGAGGTTCACGACCGGGGTTCCGTTGACGCGCAACGTGGTGATCGTGGACCGCCCGGTGAACGCGGGCACGAGGCCGCCGTCGCCGGGCACGCAGGTGGCGGTCGCGTCGGCGTGGACGACGCCGAACTCGACGGTGCCGATCGCCGTCGCGGTGAGCCGGATGGAGGCCACGCGGGCGCTGGCGAACGCGAGGTCGTCGGCCGCGGGTGGGGACGCGGTGAGCACGTTGGGGGTCTGGTCGGTGCGCACGTCGATGAGGCTGGTCTGCAACCGGGCGATCGAGGCGACCGTGATGTCCTGCCGGTCGACGGCCCGGAAGTCGTCCGCGCACGGGTTCAGCGTCGGGTTGGCCTGCGTCCACGACTGGCTGGACACCTTCAGCAGGCTGCTCTGGCAGAGGAACAGCCCGGCGCGCGACACGTCCTGTGCGGAGCTGGTCGCGGGTGCGGCGATGACTGCCGCGGCGGCGAGCCCGACCGTCGCGGCCAGCAACCGTAATCGGGATGGGGTTCTCATGGGGTGCTCCTGACTGGTTGTCGGGGTAGAGCGTCCTGTGGGCCGCGCAGCAGCGCGAACGACAGCGCGGCCCCGAGCAGGGCCGTGCCCGCGCACACGGCGAACGCCGCTCGCAGCCCGTGGGCCTGGAAGACGGGGCCGAGCAGCGCGATGCCGACGGCGGTGCCGAACTGGCGGCACGCGGCGTTGGCGGCCGTGGCCATGCCCGCGCGGTCGCCGGGCACCGCGCCGATGGCGGTCTTGGCCAGCATCGGGCTCACCAGCCCGATGCCCGTGCCCGCGACCGCGGTGCCGACGACCACGCACTGCCAGGTCGACACCGCCGTCACCGGCGCTCCCGCGGCGACGAGCAGCAGCCCTCCCGCGATCGGCAGGCGCGGTGGGGTGCGGTGCAGCCTCCGCCCGAAGAGCGACGACACCACGAGCGCGGTGACGCCGAGCGGCGCGAGCGCGAGTCCGGTCTGGAGCGCGGACAGGCCGTCGTCCCGCAGCCGCAGCGACACGTACAGCAGACCGGAGTACGCCGAGAGGGACAGCGTCAACGCCGCCAGGCTGACACCGGTGAACGCGGGGCTCCGCACCAGGCGCAGGTCCAGCACCGGGTGCGGGTGCCGCCGTTCCACCAGGACGAAGGCGACCAGCGCGACCAGCGCGACGCCGAACGGGATCAGGTCGCCGCGGATCAGCGCGTAGACCACCGAGCCGGTGGCGACGGCGAAGCACACCGTGCCCGCCAGGTCGAGCCCGCGGTCGGCGGCGGTGGGGGACCTCGCGAGACCGGTCATCGCGAGCACCGCGGCCAGCACGCTCACCGGGACGTTCACCAGGAAGACCCACCGCCAGTCGAACTGGTGGGTGAGCACTCCGCCGAGCAGCGGGCCCGCCGCCGCGGCGGCACCGCTGACCGCGCCCCACGCACCGAACGCGACGCCCCGCGCCCGTCCCTCGTAGGCCTGGTGCAGCAGCACCGGACCGGTGGCGAACACGCACGCCGCGCCCGCGCCCTGCACCGCGCGGGCGGCGATCAGGAACCAGGGCGTCGGCGCGAGCGCGCAGGCCAGCGACGCGGCCCCGAACACGCAGAGCCCCAGCGTGAAGAGTCTGCGCCCGCCGAACCGGTCGGCCAGCGCGCCCGAGGTCAGCAGCAGCGCCGCGAGCACGAGCGCGTAGACGTCGACCACCCACTGGAGGTCGCTGAGCGAGGCGTCCAGGTCCGCGCCGGTGCTCGGCAGCGCCACGTGCACGATCGTCACGTCGAGCAGCAGCATGGCGGCTCCCGCGCAGACCGCCCACAACGGTGCCCACTGGCGCACGGTGCTCCAATCGTCAGTCTGACTGATCCTCAGTAGAGCTGATGGTTTGTGAGTATGCGCGATGATGGCCCGATGGAGAAGCGGGTTCGGGAAACGCCGTCGGACGCGGACCTGTACGCGAGCGGTCCCCGGCTCCCGGAGGAGTTGACGCGCTGGCCGATGTACGTGATGTCGAGGGCCGTGCAGCGCGGCTGGGTGCTGCTCGCCCGCAGGCTCCGGACCGAGGGGCTGAACCCCCGGCTGCACGCGGTGCTCGCCGTCGTCCACGCGCGCACGCCGATCTCCCAGCAGGCCGTCGCCGACCTGCTCCGCATCGACCGCACCACGATGATCGCCGTCGTCGACGAGGCCGAGGCGGCGGACCTGATCTCCCGCACGCGCGACCGCGGTGACCGCCGCCGGTACGCGCTGCGGCTGACCGCGGCGGGGGAGCGGGCGCTGGTGCTGGCCGACCGGCTCGTGGCGGAGGCGCACGCCGAACTGCTGGGGGAGCTGGACGAGGGCGAGCGGGCGGTGCTGCACGAACTGCTGCTGCGAACCGTGCCCGCGGCGGACACCGGCTACTCCGACTGACGTCACCACCGAGCGGGCCTGACGTTTGCTCTCGCTAACAATAGTTGACCTCAACCAGTATCTGCCGGATCGTGTGTGCCGAGACCGACGGAGGGGGAGGCATGACTGCACGGGTGATGGTGTCCGCGCGGGTCGCCGTGGAGCACGCGGAGGCGTTCGAGAGGGCGTACGCCGAGGTGACCAGCAAGGTCGCCGACGTGCCGGGGCACCTGGGCGACCAGCTGCTGCGCGACCACGAGGAACCGGAGCGCTACGTCCTGCTCAGCGAGTGGGAGAGCACCGAGCACTTCCTGGCCTGGGAGGACGCCCCGGTGCACCGGGACACGACCACGCCGATGCGGCCGTACTGGCGGGTCCTCGAACGACGGGTCTACGAGGTGGCGAAGGAGGGTGACCAGGCGCGTGCGGAGGTTGCCGGAGGTTAGCCTCGCCGCTATGACCCCTGGATCTCAGCAGCGACCGGCGCCGGTGGTCGAGGTCGTCGACCTGCTCTTCGAGCTGACCGACCGCGTCAAGGCGCAGTTCGCGATGGTCACCGGATCGCTCCAGCTCCAGGTGCCCCAGGCCCGAGCGCTGCTGAGGATCAACGGCCCCGTGTCGATGCGCGATCTCGCGGCCCGGCTGAGGTGCGACGCCTCGAACATGACCGGCATCATCGACGGGCTGCACGCGGGGGGTCTCGTCGAGCGGCAGGCGCTCCCGAACGACCGGCGGGTCAAGCAGGTCGTGCTCACCGAGGAGGGGAAGCGGCTGCAAACGCGGTTGCGGCAGCGGCTCGCCGTTGGCGTACCCGTTCTCGGCACTCTCGACGACACCGAGCGGCAAGAGCTGCACGCAATTCTGCTGCGCGTCGTAGAACGCTCATAGGGAATATTTCGTGACTGTGGACCGGGCGATGTCCGGTCTATTCGTGGTGTCGATTTACGTCCTATTTCACCCTTAAGGGACGAATTCTCCGACGGTCAGGGAATGTCCTGATGGTCGCCGTTCCCGAGTTTCGGCAGGGTTGTCGCATGAAGAAATTCACGGCAAAGCACGCCAAGCACCTGATGGTCTGGTTACACGTGATCTCGTCGGTCGGCTGGTGCGCGATGGCGGTCGTGCAGCTGGTCCTGCTCGGGCGGGTGCTCGGCATGGACCCGCACGACCAGCTGGTCACGCTGGAGACCTCGCTGTTCCTGGAGAACGAGATCCTGGACCCCCTGGGGATCAGCACCGCGTACACGGGGCTGATGCTGTCCGCGCTCACCCCGTGGGGCTACTTCCGGCACTGGTGGGTGACCGTGAAGTTCTGGCTGACGCTGATCGCGATCCTGCTCGGCAGCATCTACCTGGGCAAGACGCTGGAGCGCGTCGTGGAGGCGTCGAAGGCGGGGGAGAGCTGGTCGGTCACCCCGATGTTCATCGGCACCGGCTGGACGCTCGCGACGCTGGCGCTGATGGTGTGGATCTCGATCGAGAAGCCGTGGGGCAGGCGCCACGCCGGCGAGGAGCGGGCGAAGCGCGCCGCGGTGCGGCGAGCCGAGTGGAGCCCGGACGCGTGGGTGTTCCTCGTCGCGCTCGCCGTCCCGATCGTCGAGTACCTCGCACGGGTGGACTACCCGCTGCTCACGCTGGGTGCCGCGATCGGGTTCGCCATCTACCGAGGACGCAGGCTGCGCGCCGCGCGCCGGGGTCCCGCCCCGGTTCGCGGTGACCGAGTGGTAGCCAAGTCGGAGTGACGGGAGAGCCGCCATGACCTACACGATCACGAGCCGCTGCGTCGGCACGAAGGACGAGTCCTGCGTGACCGTCTGCCCGGTCGACTGCATCCACGACGCGGGCGAGCAGATGATGATCGACCCGGTCGAGTGCATCGACTGCGGCGCCTGCGTGCCGATCTGCCCGGTGGACGCGATCTTCACCGAGGACGAGGTGCCCGCCGAGGAGCAGGACTCGATCGAGGCCGCCCGGTCGTTCTACGGGTCGGGTGGCCCGTCGTGAGTCGCCGCGTCCTCGTCGTGGGCGCCGGGCCCGCCGGGCTCTACGCCGCGGCCACGCTGGCGGCGGCCGACGTCGGCGTGGACGTGGCCGACCGCCTGCCGACGCCGTACGGCCTGGTCAGGTACGGCGTCGCACCCGACCACCCGAAGATCAAATCGGTGACCAGGGTGCTGGCCAGGCCGTTCTCGGCGGAGTCGGTGCGCTTCCTCGGCAACGTCGCGGTCGGCGTCGACCTGACCGCGGCCGACCTGCGCGAGCACTACGACGCGGTGGTCTACGCGACCGGTGCGGCGCGGGGCCTGCGGCCGGGCGTTCCCGGTGACGACCTGCCCGGCAGCGCGCCCGCCGCGGACTTCGTCGCCTGGTACGGGGGCCACCCGGACGCCGTCAGCGCGGAGCGGCTGCTCGACGCGAGGCGGATCGCGGTGATCGGCGCGGGCAACGTCGCGCTCGACACCGCCCGGATGCTGCTCAAGGACGTCCGCGCCCTGGCCGACACCGAACTGCCGGACGCCGTGCTCGCGGCGCTGGACCGCAGCCGGGTCACCGACGTGCACCTGATCGCCCGGCGCGGTCCCGCCCAGGCGAGGTTCACCCCCGTCGAACTGCGCGAACTCGGAGAACTGGGCGTCGACGTGCTGGTGCGGCCCGACGACCTGGTGCTCTCCCCGGACGAGGTGCGGACCGTCGCCGGCGACCGCACCGCCCGGACCAACGTCGAGATCCTCCGCGAGTGGGCGAGGCGTCCCGAACGGGGTGCGTCCCGACGCCTGCACGTGCGCTTCCGCACGCGGCTGGTCGAGGTGTGCGGACGGGACCGGGTCGACGCCCTGCTGCTGGAACCGGGCGGGGAGACGCTGCCGGTGGACGCCGTCCTGTACGCCATCGGGCACCGCGGCACGCCGCTCCCCGGACTGCCGTTCGACGAGGTCACCGGCACCGTTCCGCACGAGTGCGGCCGGGTCGTCGGCGTGCCGGGGGCGTACGTCGCCGGGTGGCTCAAGCGCGGTGCGACCGGCGTGATCGGCACCAACAAGGCCGACGCCGGGGAGACCGTCGCCTCCCTGCTGGCCGACCTGCCCGGACTGCCGCGCGCCGCGGAGCCGGACCCTGCCGCGGTGACCGCGCTGCTGCGACGGCGCGGTGTGCGTCCCGTGACGTGGGAGGGGTGGACGCGCCTCGACGCGCACGAGACCGAGCTGGGCAGGCGCCAGGGCCGGACGCGGGCGAAACTCACCGACCTGTCCACCATGCTGGCCATCTGCGGCTGATTCCCACCGGCTCATGCGCCGAGGGGTGGAATCGCTCCGTTGTGCTTGAAGAGCGTGAGAAAACAAACCACACTTATTCCACGGAGCGGTGTGCATGCCGGGGTGGGGCATCGCCGAAGGTGATTCGAGCCGATTCTAGGGGGCTTTCATGAAGGTAGGCCTGCTCGGTCCATTCGAAATAATCGTGTCCGGTGTGGAGCTGACTCCTTCGGCGCCGAAGCTGCGGCAACTGCTCGCATTGTTGTCCCTCCAGGCGAACCGCACGGTGCGCATGGAGCAGATCATCGACGAACTGTGGGAGGACCGTCCCCCGTCCACCGCCACCACGACGGTGCAGACCTACGCCTACCAGCTCCGCAAGACGCTGCGCCTGGTCGGGAAGCCGGACTCGGGACCGGTCGGGCTCCACACGTCCCGCGGCGGCTACCTGCTCGAACTGCCGCCCGACGCGCTCGACGTCGACCGCTTCAGCGCCGAGGTGCAGCGGGGCCGCGCCCACCTCGCGGCGGGGGACGCCGTCGCCGCCGTGACGACCCTGCGCGAGGCGCTGCGGCTGTGGCGCGGCTCGGTGCTCTCGGACATCAGGCGCGGTCCCGTCCTCCAGGCGGAAGCGGTGCTGCTGGAAGAACTCGGCCGCGGGATCATGGAGCAGCGGATCGACCTGGAGCTGGAACTCGGCCGCCACCACGAGCTGATCGGTGAGCTCACCGGTCTGGCCGCGGCGAACCCGACGCACGAGGGCTTCCAGACCAAGCTGATGCTCGCGCTGTACCGGGCGGGCAGGCGGTGCGAGGCGCTGGAGGTCTACCAGCGGGCGAGCACGGTGCTGCGGGACGAACTCGGGCTCGAACCCTGCCTCGACCTGCGCCAGGCGCACCGGGTGGTGCTCGCCGCGGACGACTCGTTCGACCCGGTCGCGCCGGACGCCGCGCCCGCGAGCACGGGAAGGTTCGCCGAGCCGCCCTACCACCTCCCGCCCGACGTGACGCTGCTGATCGGCCGCGACGCCCAGATCGCGCGCACGACGGAGGTGCTCACCTCGCCGGGGCGGTCCGCGCCCGCGGTGGTGGTCGTGTTCGGACCTCCGGGTGTCGGGAAGTCGGCCTTCGGGGTGCGCACCGCGCACCGGGTGCGCGCCGAGTTCCCCGACGGGCAGCTCCACGCGCGGCTCGTCACGCCCTCCGGCGACCCCGTCGACCCGGCCGACGTGCTCGCGGGCTTCCTGCGGGCGTGGGGGAGCCGCGCGTCCGCCGAGGAGGTGGGGACGGCGTCGCTCGACGAGCGCGTCCGGATGTTCCGCAGCTGGACCGCGGGCCAGCGCACGCTGATCGTCCTCGACGACGTGGTGTCCGACGACCAGCTGCGGGCGCTGCTGCCGAGCGGTCCCGGCTGCGCGGTCCTGGTGACCAGCAGGCGCAGGCTCGCCGACCCGGCGGTCATGCGGTCGATCAGCCTCGGCCCGCTCGACGCGGTCGACGCGCTGGAGCTCATGGTCAACGTCCTGGGCAGGCGGCGGCTCGCGGAGGAGCCGAAGGCCGCGGTGCGGCTCGCGGAGCTCTCCGACGGCTTCCCCCAGGTGATCCGGGCCGCGCTGTGGCGGCTGGAGCTGCGGCCGTACTGGCCGATCCGGAAGGTGGTCGACCGCGCGGCGCGGGAACCGGCGTTCGTGATGCAGACCGGTGTGCCCGAACTCGATCTGCTGGCCGGTGTGGAGCGCACCTGCCGGATGATGTCGCCCGAGGCGTTCCACGCCGTGCGCCGGGCTGCGGAGATCGACGGGGACATCACGGCCGCCCGCGTGGCCGAGGCCCTGCTGATCGGGGAGTTCGACGCCGAGGGACTGCTCGACGAGCTCGTCGAGTTCGGGTTGCTGGAGGTCGACGGGCCGGAACTCGGCCACCACCCGGACAACTTCCGCTACTGGTTCCGGCCGGTGCTGAGGAAGGCCGCGACCATGGTCGCCGCGCCTCCCGGCTCCACCCGGTCGCCTGCCATCGGACTGAGACCCGTGCGAGAACTGCGGGCGACAGGTGCGCCCGTGTGAGTCGCTCTTCCGCCGCCGCGAACCCGAAGTGAGAAGGGAACTGACGTGATCACAGGCTGGCGCGAACGGGTGGGGCAGGCGCGGGCGAACGGGGACTACCTGCACTTCGGGCTGGACGACCCGCGATGTCGGGACACCCGGCTGGTCGGCGCCGAACTGGCGGCGCTCGCCGGGATGGCGGACCGCGCGCCGGTGCCGGGGACGGACGTGATCACCGCGCCGCTCGCCGTGTGGCGGCGGAACCCGTGGACGCGGTCGACGAGCCCGCCCCTCCCGTTCACCGGGCAGGCGGGCGTGCCGCTGTCGATCCGGTGCAGGCTGCTGGTGAGCGACGTGGACCGCTCGGGTGAGTCGGTGTGGCAGAACCCGGCGTGGAACAACATCGACCCGGAGGCGGTGTGGGAGGGCGTCGTCGAGCTGGCCGGGATCGCCGCGCGGCAGGTGGTCGGCGACGTCTCCGGCCACCGGCTCGCGTTCTCCCTCCAGCGCTTCGTCCCCGCGGTGGCCTCGCTGCTCGTGTGGGTGGCGGACAGCGGGCACCGGGTCCACGTGCGCGCCTGCCGGGGACTGGCCGAGACCCACGCCGACCGGCTCTACTTCGACCGCTTCGAGTTCCGCGGCCCGTCGCTCGTCGTCGAGCACTGCCTGGTCGAGCGCAAGCACACCGCCACGGTGCCCGCCGACGGTGGTACGCACACCGTCGACGTGCCACCGGAACAGGTGTCGTGCCCGGTGCTCTCGGTCGCCGCCGCCCGCTCGCTCGCCGCGTCCAGCCGCACGTGGACCGCCGGGTACGACGGGTGCGCGGAACTGGAGGTGGTGCTGGTGGGCCAGGAGTTCACGCTCCTGGACTACCGCAGGCTCTGACACCGCTCGACATCCTCTTCAGCGGCGCTGGACGCCTCCTGGACACCCCGGTGGCACCGTGGACCGGAGGAGCACCCTGAGGAACGGAGCCACTGACGATGACGGCAACGCCGGGCACCCGCCACGCTTTCACCTTGGACGACCTGCGCCGGATCATGCGGACGAGCGTCGGTGTCGACGCGGGCGTCGACCTGGACAGCGACATCTCCGACGTCGAGTTCGACGGTCTCGGCTACGACTCGCTGGCCCTGCTGGAACTGGCCGCGCAGGTGCGGCGCGAGTACGGCGTGCCGATCCCGGACGACGCCATCCTGGAGGTGCCGACGCCCGGCCGGGCCGTCGAGCTGATCAACAACCGACTCGCGGAGGCGTGAGGTGGCCGGGCACACGGAGAACGCGATCACCATCCAGGCGCCCATGGACCTGGTGTGGGACATGACGAACGACGTCGAGGACTGGCCGGGGCTGTTCAGCGAGTACGCCGCGGCCGAGGTCCTCGCCACCCGCGGCGCGACGGTGGTGTTCCGGTTGGTCATGCACCCCGACGAGCAGGGGCGCGTGTGGAGCTGGGTGTCCGAGCGGACACCGGACCCCGTGACCAGGACGGTGCGCGCCGCACGCGTGGAGACCGGGCCGTTCAAGTACATGTCCCTCTTCTGGGAGTACCTGCCGGACCCGGACGGCGTTCGCCTGCGCTGGGTGCAGGACTTCGAGATGAAGCCGGAGGCGCCGGTGGACGACGAGGGCATGACCGGGCGGATCAACGCCAACAGCCCGGTGCAGCTGGAGCTGATCAAGCAGAAGGTGGAGGCGGCCGCGCGCGCCGCGCGGGCGCGATGACCGCCGGCACGCGCGCGACCGCGCGCCGCGAGCCGGGGGCGGAGGACTGGTTCGTCTGCCCGGAGTGCCGAGCGGTGGTCTACCGCAAGCGGTACGACCGCCTGCTGCGCGTGTGCTCCGACTGCGGCGCGCACGGCAGGCTCGACCCGCGGGAACGCGTGGCGCAGCTGCTGGACGAGGGCTACCGCACGGTCCCCCTGGCGCGCACGCAGCACGACCCGCTGGGGTTCGTCGACCAGCACGCGTACCCGGACCGGCTCACGCGGGCGGTGGCGAGCACGGGAGAACCCACCGCGGTGCGGGTCGTGCGGGGCCGCGTCGAGGGCGCCGAACTCGTCGCCGCGGTCATGGACTTCCGCTTCCTCGGCGGAAGTCTGGGCGTCGCCGAGGGCGAGGCGATCACGACGGCCGCCGAGACCGCCCTCGCCGCACGGGTTCCGCTGCTGCTGGTGACCGCCTCCGGTGGCGCGCGCATGCAGGAGGGCGTGCTGTCGCTGATGCAGATGGCCAAGACCAGCGGCGCGATGGCCGAGCTGGACCGGGCCGGACTGCTCACGGTCAGCCTGATCACCGACCCGACCTACGGCGGTGTGGCGGCGTCGTTCGCGACGCTGTCGGACGTCGTCGTCGCGGAACCCCGTGCCCGCATGGGGTTCGCCGGCCCGAGGGTGATCGAGCAGACGATCGGGCAGGAGCTGCCCAAGGGCTTCCAGACCGCGGACTTCCTGCTCGACCACGGCGCCGTGGACGCGATCTGGGCGCGGTCGGAGCTGCGCGTCATGCTGGCCAGGCTGCTCGCCACCCGGCGCGGCCCCGGAGCGGGCTGGGGCGTGGACGTGGTGGACCCGGTGATCCGCGACCCCGAGGCGCTGGAGACGCGTCCGGCCTGGGAAACCGTGCTGCTCGCCCGTGATCCGCGCCGACCGACGGCGCTCGACCACATCGGGCACTGGCTGGACGGGTTCGTCGAGCTGCGCGGTGACCGGCTCGGCGCGGACTGCCCCTCGGTGGTCGGCGGCATCGGTGGGCTCGACGGGCAGCCCGTGGTGGTGATCGGCCACCAGAAGGGCCACACGACGCGCGAACTCGTGGCACGCCGGTTCGGCATGCCGTCCCCCGCGGGCTACCGCAAGGCGGCCAGGCTGATGCGGCTCGCGGCCAAGCTGGGACTGCCGGTGGTGACGCTGGTGGACACACCCGGCGCGCACCCGGGGGTGGAGGCCGAGGAGCAGGGGCAGGCGATGGCCATCGCCGAGAACCTCCGTCTCATGTGCACGCTGCCGGTCCCGATCGTGACCGTCGTGACCGGCGAGGGCGGCAGCGGCGGCGCGCTCGCGCTCGGCGTCGCGGACCGAGTCCTCATGTGCGCCAACACGACCTACTCCGTGATCAGCCCGGAGGGGTGTGCCGCGATCCTGTGGAAGTCCGCGTCCGCGGCGTCGGTGGCCGCCGAGGCGCTGCGGATCGACGGCCGCTGGCTGCTGGCGTCCGGCGTGGTGGACGGCGTCGTGCCCGAACCGGACGGCGGCGCGCAGGAGAACCCCTCCGCGGCCAGCGAACTGGTGCGCCGCGCGGTGGTGTGCGCGCTGCGCGAGCTGCGCGGCGTGCCCTCGGCAGACCTGATCTCCCGGCGCGGCAAGCGGTTCCGCCGGTACGGACTGTCCTTCGTGGACAAGGGGAGTGGTGATGAGTGACGACCCGGCGGTGCTCGCGGAACTGTCCCGCGTGGTGGGTGAGATGACGCGCGGCGTCGCCCACCCGCCGCGCCGCATCGACATCGCGTTCGGCGCGGCGCGGATCGAGGTCGACTGGGGCGAGCGACCGGCGGACGACCGCCCCGCGGTGCGGCCCGCCGCCGTCGAGGAGGAGGACCGGGAGCCGGGGACGCACGAGGTCTGCGCACCCGTGGTCGGCACGTTCTACGCGGCACCGGAACCGGGCGCGGCGCCGTTCGTGGCGGTCGGCGACGTGGTCGAGGCCGGGCAGCAGGTGGCCATCGTCGAGGCGATGAAGCTGATGAACGCGGTCGAGGCGACGGCGCCGGGACGGGTGGTGCGGGTGCTCGTCCCGGACTGCCGGCCGGTGGAGTACGGGCAGCCGCTGCTCCTGCTGGAACCGGTCTAGCGGCGTGTCGCGGGTGGCGCCGCTCAGGTGGCGAACCGCGCGGGCCCGACCGCGGCCGCGGTCAGCGCCTCGACCGCGTGCACGCGGGTCTCGACGGCGTCGACGAGCGGGGTCAGCACCGGGCCGTGCGGCACGTCGCACAGCGTCGCGCCCGACCGCAGCCGCACGGCCCGCCGCAGGGTCGCGGAACCGTCGCGGACCCTGCCCTCCCGCAGCGCCCGGCGGCCCCCGTCCGCGAGCCACTCGAATTCCGCGAGGTCGAGTTCGCGGCGTTCCGCGTGCGCCGCGTAGCCGTTCTGCTCGACACCGACGACCGTGCGCGATCGGTTGAACAGCTTTCCCAGTTGGTAGACGTAGGTCCGAACGGCGGTCCCGCTGTTGACGGGCCGGTCGTGCGGCCAGAGTTCCTCGCCGATCAGTTCCGGGGAAACGACGTGGCCGTTGTGCAGCAATAGCAGTGCGAGCACGATGCGTAATCGCGGTGCCGAGGGGGTGATGGTGCTGCCGCCGTCGGTCACCCGTAACCGTCCGAGTACGTGAAATTTCACCAGAGGCCCCCAGTTGAACGTGGCTTGAACAACGGGGGAATGATATATGAACATTTGCCCGTGGTGCGTGACATCCGTGTGTAGACCGAATTACCCCCGGACACGCGGCCGTCCGGGGGTAATCCAGGTGGGGATTTCGTGATCAGATCGGCTTGACGCCCGTCACGAGGGTGTCCGAGGCGGTCAGGGGCCGCGCCCGCACGTCGGTGAACCCGGCCGTGCGGAACCACGCCTCGTAGGCGGCCACGGGGTACTCGGCACCGCCCTCGGTGAGCAGCTGCATGTTGAGGCTGAGCAGCCGGTTGCGCCGCGTCGACGGGCGGGAGTCGTCGATCATCGCGTCGTAGACGAACAGCGCCCCGCCGGGCGGCAGCGCCTCGTACGCGCGTGCGACCAGCCGCTGGTTGTGCTCGCCGTCCCAGTCGTGCAGCACGTGCCCGCAGACGAAGGCGTCCGGGCTCGGCAGCTCGTCGGCGAAGAAGTCCGCCGGGTGGAAGCGCACCTTCCCGGTCAGCTTCAACCGGTCCATGTGCTCGTCGAACAGCGGCTCGATGGGCGGCAGGTCGAGGCAGCCCGCCTCCAGGTGCGGGTGGGCCTTGGCGATCTCGGCGACGAGGTTGCCGCGCGCGCCACCGAGGTCGACGACCGACGTGAACCGCGTCCAGTCGACCGCGTCGGCCAGCGCGGGGCCGATGGCCGCGCTGGCGCCGTCCATCGCCGCCATGAACCGCCGGAGCACGTCCTCGTTCTGGTAGAACGCCTCGAAGTTCGCCGCGCGGTCGTTCTGCATCCGGCCGGTGCGCAACAGGTCGCCGAGCTTGCTCCACCCGACGTACTGCCAGTTCACCATCGTGAGGAAGCCGCCGAGGTACGTCGGTTTCGCGCGGTCGAGATAAATGTCGGCCTCGGCGCTGTTGTGGAAGCGGTCCTCTTTCTTGATCAGCAATCCGTGCGCGCACAGCGCACCGAGGAAGTCGTCGAGCGCCCTGGGGTGCAGACCCAGTCGTTCGCGGATCTCGACCGCGGTGAGCGGTTCACCCGCCAAAGTGGAGAACAGGTCGATTTCCACCGCGCTCAGGAGCACTTTCGCGCCCCAGAAGGCGGTACCGAGTTCCACGATGGCGGCGGGATTGGGACGCGATTCCGCACGCGGACCGTTCATTGTTCACTGCTCCTTCTCGGCGGTTGGTGAATCGATGATGTCGACGACTCCCCGCGAGCCGTCGACGGTGACGAGCTGACCGCTGCGCAGGCGTCGGGTGGCGTCCCCGGTGGCGAGCACGGCCGGGACGCGGTACTCGCGGGCGATGATCGCCGGGTGGGACAGCAGGCCGCCGTGGTCGGTGACGAGCGCGCCGACGTTGGGGAACAGCACCGACCACTCGGCCGTCGTCTGCGGGCAGACCAGGACGTCGCCCGGCCGCAGCTCGTGCCAGTCCGTCTCGTCGAGGACGACCCGCGCCGGGCCGGTGTAGGTGCCGTTGGACGCGGCGATCCCGCTGACCACCGCGTCGTCGTCGGCACCGCGACCGGAGGTGGTCAGGTTGCCCCCGGCCTCCCGCCACACCCACATGCCCGCCGCGACGACCTCCCGCACGTCCGGCGGCAGCATCCCCAGCCACTCGCCGGGTGGCCGCGAGGGCGGAACCGGCCGCCCGTAGCCGCGCGGACCGGGATTCGCCTGAGCCAGCGCGAACTCGGCGGCGCGGCGGCTGACCAGCCCGTCGACGACGGTGCCGTCGCGCAGCGCGGACAGCGCCTCGTCGAGTTCGAGCATGAACACGTCCTGCGCGTCGCGCAGCTGCCCGCGTTCGGCCAGCCTGCGGCCGAGGTCGAGCACACCGCGGCGGATCAGCGCGAAGGCCGTCTGGGACAGCAGGACGCTGTCGTCCCGCAACGGGTAGGCGGCCTGCGCGCGCTCCAGCGCCCGTTCGAACCGCGCGAGGTCGTCCGGTCGGTCCGCCAGCGCCGTGCTCGCCTCGGCCACGGCCGACTCGCGGCTCGCGGACAGGTCGTCCGCGGCGCGGGAGGGGTCGAAGCCCCTGCCGAGCTGTCCGCGCACGAGGGACAGCACGAGCGCGGGGTTCTCGGCCGTGGTGGGGGCGGTGATGTCCATGCCGACGGTCCGGAAGCCGTACTCGTCCAGGTAGTCGCGCAGCGCGGCGCCGAACTCCGGGTCGGCCTCGGCGCACGCGGCGGCGTCGCCGCCGGTCCGGACCAGTCGCCGCACCTCGGGATGGCGTTCCGCGAGCCGGACGAGTTCGCCGAGCGCGTGGGACGGCGCCGTCGTGCTGCCGGGCAGCCCGGTGAGCAGCGCCATGGTCCGCGGCGCGTCCCAGCCGAGCAGCTCCTGGCAGGCGAGGCCGAGCTGCCCGAGCAGCAGCATCCCCGCGCCGCCGAGCCGGAAGTGGACCTCCGAGGCCCTGGCGGACAGGCGGACCACGTGGTCGAGCCGCGCCCGGAGTTCGCCGTCGGTCAACGCGGCCGGATCGGTCGCGCGTTCCGCGGCCAGCTCGCCGGACAGCGCAGGCCGCCACTCCTCGTGCCACCGCAGGCAGGACGCCGCGGGCTCGTCGGCGCGCACGCCCGCCATGATCGTGGCCAGCTTCGCCCTGATCCGGTCCACGCCCTCGGTCATGACGAACGACGAGTAGAGCCAGCCGCCGATCTCGCGGAACTCCAGCTTCTCGCCGAGGCTGTAGGCGAGCAGGTGCCCGATGCCGTCGGCCTGGCAGCGGAACACCGTGGACCGTCCCATGGGGGACAGCGGTTTGGTCGAGTAGTTCGACCGCTGCCAGGAACCGGGTGGTACGTCGGGCGGTGGATCGGGCAGCGCGGTGATCGGCCGCGCCTGCAACAGCCACAGCGTCCCGTCGGCGATGGCCCACTCGACGTCCTGCGGCGCACCGAAGCGGAGCTCGATGCGCTGGGCCAGGTCGGCGACCAGCGCCGCCTGCTCCGCGGTGATCGCCCGCTCCGCGCCGGACGCGAGCACGGCGACGCCGTCGCGCACCGACCACTCGTCCGGAGTGGACTGCCCGGACACCAGCCGGTCGCCGAGCCCGCGCACGGCGCTGACCAGCACCTCGTTCCGGTCGCCGGTCACCGGGTTCGCGCTGAACGCGACGCCCGCGGCCTCGGCGGGCACCATGTGCTGGATCAGCACGCCGATCCGGCGGCCCGCGCCGAGGGCGCGCGTGCCCTGGTAGGTCGCGACGCGGTCGGAGAACGCCGACGCCCAGCAGGTGCGCACCGCCGCGATGAGGTCACCCGCCCCCGCCACGTCCAGCACCGTCTCGTACTGGCCCGCGTAGGAGACGCCGGGCAGGTCCTCCTCGACGGCCGAGGAGCGGACGGCGACCGCCGTGCCGCCGAGCCGGAGCGCGAGCGCGTCCAGCTCCTCGACGACGTCGCCGGGCAGTTCGAGCGCGTCGGTCCGACCGGACGCGAGCAGGCGGTCCAGCACCTCGGCGGGCAGGACGTACCCCTCCGGCACCGGCAGCCCCGCCGCCCGCAGTTCGCCGAGCACCGCGGACTTCCGGCCGACGTCGCCGACGTCGGCGAGGCCGACGGTGTCGAGCGAACGCAGCAGCGTCGAGGTCATTGTTGGCTCCAATCAGAGAGGTCGGCCCGATCAGGCCGCGGTGACGACGACCGCGGCGTTGAACCCGCCGTAGCCCCTGGCGATCACGAGCGCCGTCCGGACGGGCAGCGCCCTCGGCGCGCCGACGACGAGGTCGAGGCGGTAGCGGCCGTCGGGTCGGACGTTCACCGACGGCGGCACGAGCCCGGTCCTGATGGTCAGCAGCGCCGCCGCGACGTCGAGCGAGGACCCGCCCGCGTACAACCGGCCGGTGGCCGTCTTCGGCGCGCTGACCGGAACCCCGTGCGGACCGAACAGCGCAACCAGGGCGTCGGCCTCGGCGCGGTCGAGGTCGGGGAGGCCCGCGGCGTCGGCGAAGACGACGTCCACGTCGGCGGCGGCGACCCCGGCGTCGGCCATGGCGAGTTCCGCCGCCCCGCGCAGCTCCGGCCCGCCTCCGGCGTCGAAGGTCGCGGCGTACCCCGCGATCCGGCCGTACACGTGCGGCGCGCCGCGGTCCCTCGCGCTGTCCTCGTCCTCCACGACGAGGATCGCGCCACCCTCTCCCGGCAGGTACCCGGCCGAGTCCGGGTCGAACGGCAGGTACGCGCGGGCCGCGTCGCGCGACCGGCTGAGCAGACCGGTCACCTGCTGGCACACCAGCGCGTACGGCGACAGCGGCGCCTCGGTGCCCCCGCTGACGACCAGCCGCGCACCGGCGCCCAGCACGCGCCTCGCCTGCCCGAGCGCGTCGAGCCCGCCCGCCTGCTCGCTCGCGATCACCCCGCACGGGCCGCGCATCCCGAACCGGATGGACGTCTGGCCGGTCGTGGCCGCGTAGAACCACGCGATCGACTGGAACGCCGTCACGTGCTGGGGTCCCTCCGACCACAGCCTGCCGAGCTCACGCTGGCCGAACTCGTTGCCCGCGCTGGAACTCGCGGTCACCACCGCCATCTCGTACTCGCCGAGACCGCAGTCCGCGGGCGGGTGCGCACCCGCGTCGCGCAGCGCCTCCTCGGTCGCGCACAGCGCGAACTGCGTCCACCTGTCGGTCTGGAACGTCAACCTGGTCGGCAGGTGCTCGGTGGCGTCGAAGTCCCGCACCTCGCCCGCGAGCCGCACCGGGTGGTCCGACGCGTCGAACCTCGTGATCTCCGCGATCCCGCTGCGGCCCGCCAGGGTGTTCGCCCAGTACCGCTCCACCCCGATCCCGGTCGGCGCCACCACGCCCAGACCGGTGACGACGGCGCTCACGCCGTCCATCCCGGTCGGGACAGCAGCATCGCGGTCTGGAACCCGCCGAACCCGCTGCCGACGCTGAGCACGACGTCGAGGTCGGCGTCGCGCGCGGTGCGGGGCACGTAGTCGAGGTCGCACTCGGGGTCGGGCGTCGTGTAGTTCGCCGTCGGCGGCACGGCCTGGTGCGCCAGCGCGAGCGCGCACGCCGCGACCTCCAGCGACCCGATCGCGCCGAGCGAGTGGCCGATCATCGACTTGATCGAGCTGACCGGCACCCCGTACGCGCGGTGCCCGAGGCTCAGCTTGAACGCGGCCGTCTCGTGCCGGTCGTTCTGCCGGGTGCCGGAGCCGTGCGCGTTGATGTAGCCGATGTCCTCGGGCCGGACGCGGGCGGTGCGCATGCTCTCGCCGATCGCCTCCGCCATCTCGCGCCCGTCGGGTTTCAGCCCGGTCATGTGGAACGCGTTGCTGCGGTTGGCGAACCCGGCGATCTCCGCGTAGATCCGCGCGTCCCGCCCGCGGGCGTGCTCGCGCTCCTCCAGGACCAGCACGGCCGCGCCCTCACCGAGCACGAAGCCGTCCCGGTCCCGGTCGAACGGGCGGGACGCGTGCTCGGGGTCGGCGTTGTTCGGCGACGTCGCCTTGATCGCGTCGAAGCTCGCCGCCGAGATCGGGGAGATGGGCGCGTCCGTCGCGCCGGTGATCATGATGTCGGCCGAGCCCTCCTCGACCAGCGCCGCGGCGTGGCCGATCGCGTCCAGGCCCGACGTGCAGCCGGTGGAGATGGTCGCGACCGGCCCCCGTGCGTCGCACAGCCGCGCGACCTCGGCGGAGAACACGCTCGGCACGAGGTAGTCGTAGAGCTGGGGCACGCCGTAGCGGTGGTCGACGACCCACTCCCGGCCACCGTCGCTGACCACGACGTACTCGGTCTCCAACCCGATGGTGCAGCCGACCGCGCTGCCGATCGCCACACCCCGCCGGTGCGGTTGCAGCACGTCGAACTCCAGGCCGCTGTCCTCCACCGCCTGCCGCGCGCTGACCACGGCGAACTGGGTCGCCCGGTCCATCCGCCGGACCTCCCGCGGGGTCAGCCCCTCCTTGTCCGGCTCGAAGTCGCACTCGGCGGCGATCCGGGACCGGAACGGGGTCGCGTCGAACGTCGAGATCGCCCTGGTCGCCGTGCGGCCCGCCATCAGCATGTCCCAGAACGCCTTCGTGCCGATGCCACCCGGAGCGACGACACCGATGCCGGTGATCACCGCGCGCCGGTCGGTCATCTGGTCGCCCCCACACCGGGCTGCGCCTCGTCCGGGCGGGGCAGCGCCTCGGTGTCGACGTGGCCGAGTTCGGGTCTCGGTGCCAGCGGGCACAGGTGGAACACCGCCTCGGCCTGCTCGCCGGTGGTGTTCCGGACGCTGTGCCGCGCGTTGATCGGCACCAGCAGGCCCTCACCCGCGGACAGTTCGACGGGCTGCGAGTCGACCCGCACCAGGAGCGTCCCGCGCACGACGTACAGGAACTCCTCGGAGTACGGGTGGTAGTGCTCGCTCACGTAGTCGCCCGGCGCCATCGTGAGGACGCCGAGGAATCCGGTGGTCGCGCCAGCGGTCTTCGGACCGAGCACGACCCGCAGCTCCCCGCCGCGACGGCGGTTCGGCTCGACGTCGGCTGCGGCGACCTTCGCGATCTCCTGCGTGGACAAGGGTGCTCCTGTGTGTCGGCGGTCGTTGCCCGCGACTGTCACCGACCGGAGTGGGGAAATCCTGAAGAAGGCGTCAGGACCCGCTGAACGCGGACCTGCTCGATCGCTGAGCCGTTCGTCAGCCGCCCGCGATCGCCTGCGGCGAGCATCTGGCGGCAGGACCGAACCGGACGAGGAGTGCCTAGGACGATGCTGCAGATTCTGTTGCCGTTGGCTCTGCTGTGCAACGGATTGACCGCCGGAGCACTGCTGATCGCGATGATCGGCGTCGCGCCGCTGCGGCTGGCCCTGCCGGACGAGCGCTCCGTCCAGGTGCACCAGCTGCTGCTGCCCAAGGTCGAGCCGCTGATGCCCGCCCTGCTGGTCGGCGGGACCATCTTCACCGGCGCGGCCGGGTTCTTCGCGGGCAGCACGCTCGCGCACGTGCTGACGATCATCTCGTCGTCGTTGCAGCTCAAGGCGATCCTCATCGCGCTGACGAAGAACGTGCCGATCAACAGGTGGCTGGCCACCCTGGACCCCGAGGCCCTGCCCGGCGACTTCGCCGAGTCGCGGGCGATGGAGCGCTGGCGCAACTGGAACGCGGCGCGCGCGGTCATGGTGATCCTGGCACTGGTGATCAACGTCTACGTGGTCGGACTCCTGGTGTGAGCGGGAGGGCCACGAGGTGATCGAGACGGTGCTCATCGCCAACCGGGGCGAGATCGCGCTGCGCGTCGCCCGCACCTGCCGCGAGCTGAACCTGCGCACGGTCGCGGTGCACTCGACGGCGGACCGCGACTCCGCGGTCGTGCGGCTCGCGGACCGAGCTGTCCAAATAGGACCCCCGGCGGCGCGGCGGAGCTACCTGCACGTGCCCGCGATCATGGAGGCGGCGGCGCAGACCGGGGCCGACGCGATCCACCCCGGCTACGGGTTCCTGTCCGAGGACGCGGACTTCGCCGAGGTCTGCGAGGCGCACGGGCTCACGTTCATCGGACCGCCCGCCTCCGTGCTGCGCACGCTGGGGGACAAGGCGACCGCGCGCAAGCTGATGGCCGACGCGGGCCTGCCGCTGCTGCCCGGCAGCACCGAGACCCTGGACAGCGCCGCGGAGGCACGGGCCCTGGCCGACGAGATCGGCTACCCGGTGATCATCAAGGCCGCGGCAGGCGGCGGCGGCCGGGGCATGGCGGTCGTGCGCGAGCCGGGGGCGTTCCTGGAGCACTACCAGCGCACCCGCGCCGCCGCCCAGGCGGTGTTCGAGGACGGCCGGGTCTACCTGGAGAGGTACCAGGAGGCCGCGCGGCACGTCGAGGTGCAGATCCTCTGCGACCAGCACGGCAACGCGATCTGGCTGGGGGAGCGGGACTGCTCGGTGCAGCGCAGGCACCAGAAGCTCATCGAGGAGACACCCGCGCCGGGCCTGAGCCCCGAGCTGACCGCGCGGATGGGCGAGGCCGCGGTGCGCGGCGCGCTCGCGGCGGGGTTCGTCGGCGCGGGCACGTTCGAGTTCCTGGTCGACCCCGACGGCCAGTTCACCTTCATGGAGGTCAACTGCCGCATCCAGGTGGAGCACCCGGTCACCGAGATGGTCACCGGCATCGACCTCGTGCGCGAGCAGCTGCTGGTCGCGGCGGGCAGACCGCTCACCACCACGCAGGAGCGGGTGGAGCGCAGGGGAGTCGCGATCGAGTGCCGGGTCAACGCCGAGGACCCGTCCCGCGGCTTCGCCCCGGCACCGGGCGTGCTGGAGGAGTTCGTCCCTCCCGGCGGCCCGTTCACCCGCGTCGACACCCACGGGTTCACCGGCGCGCGCGTGACCCCCGACTACGACTCGCTGCTGGCGAAGGTGATCGCGTGGGCACCGGACCGCGACCAGGCCGTGGCCAGGGTGGAACGCGCGCTCGCCGAGTTCCGCGTCCGCGGCGCGGGCGTCCGCACGACGATCCCGTTCCTCGCGGAGATCCTCGGTCATCCGCTGTTCCGCGACGGGAAGCACACCACATCACTGGTCGAGCAGGTGCTGGACATCGAGAGGAAGTGACGGCAGTGACCGACGCAGTGCTCACCCGTGAGCGGGTGTTCGACCTGATGCAGGGCTATCGCAACACGAGCCTGCTGCGGACGGGCATCCGGCTGGGCGTGTTCTCCTCCCTCGCGGAGGGACCCGCCGACGCCGGGGAACTGGCCGAACGCCTCCGGGTCGACCCGCGCGGCGCGACCATCCTGCTGAACGCGCTCGTCGCGATCGGCCTGCTGGAGCGCAAGGACACCGAGTTCCGCCTCGTCGACGGCGCCGACGAGCTGCTGGCGGGCCCCAGGTCGGTCGCGCACCTGGCGACCATCCTCGCCAGCGACTGGGAGTGGGACGCGCTGAAGGTCCTCGACGAGGCCGTCCGACGCGGCGGCGCGGTGGTCGACGACAACGCCGAGTCGTCCGACTTCGCGTACTGGAAGGACTTCGCGACCTTCGCCACCGCCGCGACCGGCCCGACCGCGGGCCTCGTCGCCGACGAGCTGGCCGACTGGCTGGGCTCACGCCCGAACCCGACGGCGCTGGACGTCGCGTGCGGACACGGCATGTACGGCTTCACCCTCGCCGCCCGGCAGCCCGCGCTGCGCGTGTGGGGCCTCGACTGGCCCCACGTCGTGCCGATCGCCGCCGAGAACGCCGCGCGGCTCGGCGTGCGGGACCGCGTGGACTTCATCGAGGGCGACATGTTCGAGGTGCCGCTCGGCGGGCCGTACGACGTCGTCTTCGTGACGAACGTGCTGCACCACTTCGCCGAGGACCGGGCGACCGAACTGCTGGCGCGCGCCGCCCGCGCGATCAAACCCGGCGGCAGGATCGTGGTCGTCGGCTTCACCACGACCGACGAGCCACCGGACACCGACCCCGCGCCGTACCTGTTCTCGGTGCTGATGCTCGCGTGGACCAAGGGCGGCGAGGTCCACTCCGAACGCGCCTACGACCGGATGCTGACCGAGGCCGGGTTCACCGCGGCCGAGGTGCACCGCCTGCCCGGAGTGCCGATGCGGGTGCTCATCGCCGATCGCGCGTAAGCGCTGGAAGGGCTTGCCATGTACCGAAGTCTGCTCGTCGCCCGGTTCGACCCGAAGGACGCCGACGTCGTCGCGAAGGTCTTCGCCGAGTCCGACCGGACCGAGATGCCGCACCTGCTCGGCGCCTCGTCGCGGACCCTGTTCCGCTTCCACGACCTGTACCTGCACCTCATCGAGTCCTCCGTGGACATCGGGGAGAACATCGCGGCGGTGCGCGACCACCCGCTGTTCCAGGACGTGAACACCAAGCTGAGCCCCTACGTCCGGCCCTACTCGCCGGACTGGCGCGGACCCCGTGACGCGATGGCCACCCCGTTCTACACCTGGGAGGCGCGGTGAGGCTCGACCTGACCGGCAAGCGGGTCGTCGTCACCGGCGGCACCAAGGGCATCGGCAGGCGCGTCGTGACCGCCTTCGCCGAGGCGGGCGCGTCCGTGCTCACGTGCTACCGCGGCGACGAGACCACCGCGGCGGGCCTGCTGCTGGAGCTGAAGGAGATCGGCGGCGACCACCACGTGGTGCGGGCCGACATGAGCGTGCGAGCGGACGTGGAGGAACTGGTCGCCGAGGCGCACCGGCACCTCGGCGGCATCGACACCCTGGTCAGCAACGCCGCCACCGTCAGCCACCACCCGGTGGTCGAACTGACCGACGAGGTGTGGCAGCACACGCTCACGACGAACCTCACCGGCCCGTTCACGCTGGTGCGCAGCGCCCTCCCCCTGCTGTCCGAGGGCTCGTCGATCATCGTCGTCGGCTCGCGGGTCGCACAGGCCGGCATGCCCGCCGCCGCGCACTACGTCGCGTCCAAGGCGGGCCTCACCGGCCTGGTGCGCGCCCTGTGCAAGGAGTTGGGACCCGCCGGGATCAGGACGAACCTGGTCGCGCCCGGCATCATCGAGACCGAGGCGACCGCCGCGCTCCCCGCCGACCGCCGCTGCGCCTACGAGGCCAAGTCGTCGCTGGGCAGGCTCGGCAGCGTGGACGAGGTCGCGGGCGCCGTCCTCTTCCTCGCCAGCGACCTGGCCGGGTACGTCACCGGCGAGACCCTCAACGTGGACGGGGGAGTCTGATGTTCCGGGTGGTCCTGACGATGCGCGTCGCACCCGGCCGCGAAGACCGGTTCCTCGACGTCGTGCGCGCCATCGGCGCCGCGGTCGCGGCGAACCCGGCGAACCTGGACCAGCGGCTCTTCCGCGACGACGCGGGCACGTTCCACGTGTGCAGCGACTGGGCGGACGCCGAGTCGTTCCGGGCGCACGAGCGCGACCCGGAACACCGACGCCTGATCGCGGGGATGCGCGACGTGCGCGAGGACAGCACCATGACGACCATGGTCGAGGTGGACGCCTTCGAGCACTCGCGGGGCGGGCGCCCCCCTCACCGGGCGGCGTCGACGTCCGACACCTGCCACGAGGAGACGTCGTCGAGCGGGGTGGCCGACTCGTAGTCCGGCGCGGTGACCGTGCCCTGCTCGTCGGAGTCGTAGTCGACCACGATGCGCCAACGCCCTTCGACCCGGCGGGTGAACACGTGGAAGCGACCGTGGAACGTCCTGCGGTCCCCACCCGCGCGCGTCGCGACCAGGCGGTAGACGCCGCGCTCACTGGCGACCCCACCACCGGCGATGCGCTCGGTGAACCGGAAGTCGATGGCGACGGAGCCACCGCGCTCGGCCAGGTCCGCGAACCACCGGGTGGTGTCGAGCGCCAGCTCGGCGAACCCGGACACCCGTTTCGCGGGCCCACCCGCGCGGATCACGCCGGGGTCGTGCAACGCGAGGAACGCCGCGGCGTCACCCGCCCGGTAGGCGGCTCGGTAGGCCAACCAGACGTGCTCGTTCAGCTCCCGCAACGTCGTGCTGTCGGACATGCTCGTCTCCGAGGGGCGGGCGGGTGGTCTCGTGCTCCCGCCGTCCCGGAGGTCCGCGCCGAGGCGGTCTACGCAGGAACGGTCTCCTGGCGAACGATCATGCCCCGATGGTCCCGAACGACGTTCGACGCGTCAACCGCCGAACACCCGACTTCCCACCACCTCGGGCACCGGTGCCTCGAATTCGACAGCGCCGAACAGCGCGCACAAAGCAGAGAGGCCCTGACCTACCCGGTCAGGGCCTCTCTGCTTGCTGTGGGCGATACTGGGATCGAACCAGTGACCTTTCCGGTGTGAACGGAACGCTCTCCCGCTGAGCTAAACGCCCATCTTCAGTTGTTCCCACTCCCCGCTCTCGCGGTGTGTGGATAGCTTACAACATCAACCCCTGGACCCAAAAATCGGGCTGTCCAACCACGGTTCGTGCACGCCGAACCAGCCGCCGACCAGCGCCAACGCGCCGAGCAACCAGAGCGTGGCCAGCACGACGAGGCCGGTTGCCGCGAGCACGAGGAACTTCACGAAGAGCGACTGGCGCTTGAGCCACTCGACCCACCGGTCGTAGTAGTGCTTGGCGAACTTGAGGACCTTGCCCGCCCACTCGAACTCCGTGGCGAGGATGGCCAGGCCCGCGAACACCACGAGCCAGCCGGGGCCGGGGTACGGGATCATCACGATGCCCGCGACCAGCACGAGTCCACCGACCACGCCCACGCCGATGCGGTAGGCGAGGTTGAGGGCCGGGTTGCGGTGGAACCAGTGTCGCGGCCCTCGGCCGTGCTCGTGCCCACCGCGCTCGGTCCCTGGCGTGGTGTCGTCGTGCTGGTCGGTCGTCATCGTCCGATCTTCCCGTGTCCGGTCAGGTCTGGGTCGCCTGACCCGCCGCTAGCACCGCGGACGGCGACGCGGGCGCGACCTTGCCCTCTTCCAGCGAGATGGCGAAGCCGCTGTGCGCGTACGCGTCCTTGTTCCAGGCCAGCATGATGTCCTGGGCGCCCGGACGTACGTCGAACGTCGCCAGCGCGACCGGACTGTTACCGCTGGTGCCCCACACCACGTAGGTCTGCGAGCCCGCGTCGTTCGAGGGCATCCCCTCCGGGATCACCGCGGCGTCGTCGTCACCCGAGAAGAGGACCGCCATCGGTGTTCCGTCCGGCGAGCGGAGCACCACCTTCCTGGTCACGGGGTCCGTGGCCAGCCGGAACGTGTGCTCCAGTTGGTCCGTTCGGGACTTCTGAGCCTCGACCTGCTCGGACAGGCTGCCGAGCTGCGTCCCCACCACTCCCGTGACGACTGCGACGAGGATCACAGCCGCTGCCGCGAGCAGCACGCGCGCCCGGTTCGACCCGCGGTTCCGCCGGGAGTCGAGCCGGACCGGCTCCGCCACCTCCTGGCGGTCCGGCACCGTGACGACGGCGGGCGCGGGCCGCTCCTGCGGCGTGTGCTCGATCGCCTCCATGAGGCGGGACCTCAGCCGCGCGGGCGGGTCGTGCTGGTCGACCGAACTGCCGATCGCGGCCGTCACCGCTTCGGTGTTCCGCACCGTTCGCCTGCACGTCGCGCACTCCGGGAGGTGGGCGCGCAGCAGCGCCTCCTCGTCCGGCTCCAGGGCGTGCATGGCCCATCCGACGGCCAGTTCCTCCTGGTCGCACCACTCGGTATTCCGGTCCCCGCTCACCGGTGCGCTCCCTTGGTGTTGTTCGGCGTGGCGAGGTCCCCTGCTCCACCTGTCTCCGCTGTCCAGACGGCCGAGAGCGATCCCCGGAGCCTGCGGATGGCCGCGAACGTGCGCGACTTCACCGTGCCCAGCGGCACGCCCGTCAACTTCGCCACCTCTATCTGCGTGTACCCGCCCAGGTACGCCAGGGCGATGACCTGCCGCTGGTCCTCCGGGAGCTTCTTCAGCGCTTCCCGCACCTCGGCGCCGACGACGCTGTTCAGCGCGTCGAGGTCCGACCCGGGCGCGGGCGGGACGTTGCGCTCGGACAGCTCGTCGGTCAGCGGAACATTCCGCCTCCGCTGGGTGTTCTCCTTGCGTACGGCGTCGACGGCCCGGTGGTGCACCACGGTCATCAGCCACGTGCCGAACCCGCCGCGGGACGCGTCGAAGCGGCTGGGGTTGCGCCACAGCGCGAGGAAGGCCTCCTGGACGATGTCCTCGGCCAGGTCGGGGTCGACGCAGATGCGCCTGGCCAGCGAGTACGCCGGCTTCCCGTACCTGTCGTAGAGCTCGCCGAACGCGGTCCTGTCGCCCTGGGCCAGTCGAGTGACCAGTTCGGGGTCGGTTGGTCGGCCAGCGCGGCCTCCGACGTCCGCCGACCTGGGGTCGGCGGGCATCGGTTGCGGCGGTGGAGCGGGCGAGTCAGCCACCAGAAAGGTCCTCACGTCCAACATTCGCACAACAGCCGGTACCAGGTTCAGGTTAAACCCAGCAAGATGGGTGGCGCCGACCCCGGAGCGGCCACGGAACGCAGCGATCAAGTCGCAGAACGGAGCGCGGATGCCACGATCGGGTGATCCGAACTGGCTCGCCATACGTTTTCCACCACATAGACGTCACAAGATGGGTGCTCGGTCGTTTCCTGGACCGGGAAGGGAGAAAAGGTAACGACGATGCGCAACGATCACGTCACGCTCCGTTCGACAGCGGTCTTCGACCTGCTGGCGCCACGCACCCCGGCCGTTCCGGTGCAGGTCGAGCTCCGATACGACACCAAGGACCCCTACGCGGTGGTAGCCGCGTTCCGCACCGGCCGAGCGGGCTGGGTGGAGTGGGTCTACGCCCGCGACCTCCTCGCCGACGGCCTGATCGCCGACGCGGGGGACGGCGACGTCCGCATCCGGCCCGCGGCCGACGACCCCGAAGTGGTGGTGATCGAACTCAGCTCCCCGTCGGGCCACGCCATGTTCGAGGCCTCCGCCCAGGAGTTGGCCGACTTCCTCGACCGCACCTACGACGTCGTGGTCCCCGGCAACGAGCACCTGTGGGTCAACGTCGACGAGGCCCTGACCCACCTCATCTCCAACGACCTGACCTGAAAACCCGAGGTCGGGGGCCCGTAACGGCTTTACGGGTACCCCGATTTGATCCTGACGCGGTGTGTGTAATAAAGTTCCCTCAGCACCACGGAAGACCGGAACAACAAGCCCCAAAAGGGCAAAAGGTTCCAGAATTTCGCGGAGCGGTGCGGACGTGGCGCAGCTGGTAGCGCATCACCTTGCCAAGGTGAGGGTCGCGAGTTCGAATCTCGTCGTCCGCTCGGCAGAGGGCCCCTTGGGCTCAGGCCAAAGTCTTGATGCTAGTGTTCAAGGCAATGGCGGAGTGGCCGAGTGGCTTAGGCAAGGGCCTGCAAAGCCCTGTACACGGGTTCGATTCCCGTCTCCGCCTCGGACGATTAGCTCAGCGGGAGAGCACTACCTTGACACGGTAGGGGTCACAGGTTCAATCCCTGTATCGTCCACAA